>DATNKY010000479.1:0-9399 GCA_035603155.1 Solirubrobacteraceae bacterium | reverse complement strand
CCAGCTGAGCTAACCGCCCCGGGCGTGGCGGATGGTAGCCGTGAACGGAGGGGCCCGGCCGGCGGGCGGCTGCGGTCGCGACGGCCGTTGAGACGGCGCCGAGCAGAGCGGGAAGCAACCCGCGGGCACCTAGTACCGTCTAAGCGCGTGACGGAGTTCGGCTTCGATCCTCAACGGGCGTTTGATGCCGTCAAGCGGCTCGCCAACGATGCACCGGGCCAGATGGCCGACGGGGTCGGCCGCCTGGTGCGCGACTCGTCGCCCGAGCGGCTCGAGCAGGTGATGCGCTCGCCGGCCCGCAAGGCGATCCTCGAGGGGATCTTCTGGCAGATGCCAAAGCAGATCGATCCCAAACATGCAGCGGGCGTGAAGGCATCGCTGCGGTGGGTGATCACGGGTCGCCAGGACGGGGCCAGCGACATCTACCAGCTGGAGCTCGACGACGGCCGTTGCCGGGTGATAAAGGGCAGCGGCGGTCCTGATCCGCTGTTGACGATCACGATCGACGGCGTCGAATTCCTGCGCCTGGTGACCGGCAACTCCGATCCGATGAAGGCGTACTTCAACGGTCGAATCAAGCTCGGGGGCGACGTGATGTTCGCCGCCAAGCTGGCGTCGCTGTTCCGGATGCCAGGGCCCGGGGGCGACAACGACGCCCCCAACGGCAGCCACTGACGCGCCCGCAGCCGGCCGGCATCCGAGTCCTGCTTCGGGCTCGCCCGCTGCTCATGGGGCGGGCGCTAGCGCTTGGGCTGCCAGAAAGCGAGCTCGCCGCCGGCCGGCGTGCTGACGACGCTGCGCCGGCCGACAGGCCCTTGGCGCGGCTCGAGCAGCACCGCCGCGCCGCATTGCCGAGCCTGCTCGGTCGCGCACTGCACGTCCGGCACCTCGACGTAGGGGAGCCAGATTGGCCGTGTGACCGGGCATTCGACGATCCCGCCGCCGAGCCCTTCACTGAGCTCGAGCGTCTGGTAGGAGTTCGTTGCGATCTGCACCTGCTCCTGACGCCAACCGCACAGGCCCGCGTAGAAATCGCGCGCGCCGGCGAGATCGCCGGTGTGCAGCTCCAGGTGGACCACCGGATATGGGACTCGTCCGATCACCTGGAGGGATAGACCGAGGCTGGCGCGAGAACTCATCGGTCGCCGCGCGAGAATCGGTCGCCGCGCGAAATCTCTACCCTCGGAGTGGATGACGACCGCGTCCACAGAGCCCGCGGCCAGAGAGCGCCAACAGCTCGCAGCGGCCCGCAAGGGCGACGAGCGCGCCTTCGGCGAACTGATCGAGCGCTACCGAGGCGAGCTGCATGCTCATTGCTACCGGATGCTCGGCTCGGTCCACGACGCCGAGGACGCGCTGCAGGAGGCGATGCTGCGCGCGTGGCGGGGACTCGCCAAATTCGAGGGCCGCAGCTCGCTTCGCTCGTGGCTGTACACGATCGCGACCAACACCTGCCTGAACGCGATCGCGCGCAGACCGAAGCGAGTGTTGCCGATCGACTATGGCCCCGTCACCGATCCGCACGTCGCCCCGGGTGAACCGGTCGTCGAGTCAGTCTGGATCGAGCCGTATCCCGACGAGACGCTCGGACTCGAGGACGGCTATGCCGCGCCGGAGGCGACCTACGAGCGCCGCGAGAGCGTCGAGCTCGCGTTCATCGCCGCGCTGCAGCATCTCCCTGCCAACCAGCGCGCGGTGCTGATCCTGCGCGAAGTGCTCGGCTTCTCGGCCAAGGAGGTCGCAGACACCGTCGACACATCCGTGGCATCGGTCAACAGCGCGCTGCAGCGGGCGCGCGCCTCGGTCCAGGACCGGGTACCGGAGCGCAGCCAACAGGCGACTTTGCGGGCACTCGGCGACGACGGGGTCCGAGAGCTCGTGACGCGCTACGTCGACGCATGGGAACGCGACGATGTCGAGACGTTCGCTGCGATGCTGACCGAGGATGCGACCTTCGCCATGCCGCCGCTCTCGAGCTGGTATCAGGGCCGCGACGGGATCGCGATCTGGGCCGCGGACCATCCAATGTCGGGACGCTGGCGCTGGCGCTCACTCCCGGCGCAGGCCAACGGTCAGCTCGCGCTCGGTTTCTATGCGTGGAACACCCAGGAGCAGGCCCACCGCCCGTTCGCGCTCAATGTGCTCACGCTGCGCGGCGATCGCATCAGCGATGTGACCGCGTTCATCGCCCGCTCTGCCGAGCCGCGCGCACGCGAGCTCTTTCAGACCTACCCGGACGAACCCGTCGACGCGGACAAGGTCGGCTCGGTTTTCGACCGTTTCGGCTTGCCGGCCAAGCTTTCCTGACCGGCCGAGCTGGCGCGCCGTGCGCCTCGCCGGCTGACCGCAAGTCGTACCCTCGCCACTGACATGCCTCCGGTCTTCGCGCTGAGCAGCAACGGCATCGACGAGGTGATCTTCCACGTCTCGAGCGCCTTGCAGGTGCCCGTGCTGATCCTCGCGCTGCTGGCGCTGGCGCTGGTCATCTTCGAGCTCGGGAGCTTCACGATCGAGGTCGTCGGACGCCGGCGCCGGCGCTTCGCGGATCTGGAGCGCGGCGCGGAGCGCGCCCGCACCGCGCTGCTGGCCGGCGATCGGGCCGGTGCGAGCGCAGCGGTCCGGGGGTTGGCGCGCAGCCCGGCGATGGCATCGACGCTCGCGTTCATCATCGCCCACGCGCGCACCGATGGCGCGGAGCACCAGCTCAACAAGGCACTCGCGGACTTCGACTTCGACTCCCAGCGCCGCCTTTCGCGCACCCGCCTGCTGGTGCGCGCCGGCCCGGCGCTGGGACTCATGGGAACGCTGATCCCGCTCTCTCCGGCTCTGACCGGGCTGGCGAACGGCAACACCGCCCAGCTGAGCCACGACCTGCGAATCGCGTTCAGCGTGACCGTCGTCGGGCTCCTGATCGGTGCGATCGCGTTCGCTCTCTCGCTGTCGCGCGACCGGATGTACGGTCAGGACCTGTCAGACCTCGAGTACATCGCCGCCGTGATCAGCGATCCACGTCCGACCACCGATGTCATCGCCCCGACGGCGGCGATCGATCCCGTGAGCCAGACGCGATGACCAAACCCGCGCGATGATCTCCGTCACGCCTCGATCCCGTAACCGCGAGGACCGGGCGGGCGACCCGCTAGACGGCCTCGTCAACCTGTTCGATCTCGGAATCGTCCTGTCGGTCGCGTTTCTGCTCGCCGCGCTCTCGTCGCTGCACCTCGCAGGCACGATCACCAAGCGGGGACTACGCGCCAACCAGGCCAAGACGATCTACGTAAAGCCGGGGCAGACCGTCGCGCCGCTGCCCAAGCGCGGCGCGCGCACGCTCGGTCGCGGGACCCAGGCAGGGGTCGTCTATCGCCTGGCCAACGGACAGCTCGTCTACGTCCAGCAGGCTCCGCACAAGCGCAGCCACTGAATGCCCGAGCTGCTGCTGCGCTGCGAGCACCTCACCGTCCGGCGGGCCAAGCGCGACGTCGTCCGCGACGTGAGCGTCGAACTGCGACGGGGCGAGGTAGTGGCCCTGCTCGGCCCCAACGGCGCGGGCAAGAGCACCCTGCTCGACGCGCTCGGCGGCGCACTGGCGCCCGTGGAGGGCGAGATCGAGCGCCACGGCCGCGTCGCGATCGCACTCCAGGCTCCCGATCTCGCGCGCCGCAGCGTGCTCGCCAACGTGACGCTTGCACTCGCGTGGTGGGGCGTACCGCGACGCGAGCGAGCCGCCCGCGCCCGCGAGGCATTGGCGACCATGGGCGCCGCGCACCTCGCGAGACGTCGCGCCGACACGCTCTCAGGTGGGGAGCGGCGACGCGTTCATCTGGCGCGAGCGCTCGCGGTGGCGCCAGACATCCTGTTGCTCGACGAGCCGTTCGCCGGCCTCGACGCCGAGACGCGCGCGAACCTGCTCGAGGACGCCGTCTCGGCATTTCGCTCGCAGGAGCGGGCGACGCTGGTCGTCGTCCATGACCGCGCCGAGGCATGGGCGCTCGCCGACCGCCTGCTGGTCCTGATCGAAGGTCAGCTGGTCGCGGCGGGACCGCCCCGGGAGGTGCTCGAGCACCCGCCGAACGTCACGGTCGCGCGGTTCCTCGGTTACGACGGATGGCTCCAGGACGGTGGCGAGGCGCTCCTGACGCGGCCGGCCCACGTCGCGATCGATCCCGACGGGACCACGCGGGCCCGCGTCACTCGTGCGGTCCCGCTCGAGGACGGAGTCCGCCTCGAGCTCGAGCTCGAGCAAGAGCACGGCCGTCTGTACGGCGTCGCACCGCTTCCGGCTCCCCAGGTCGGCGCCACCGTTCGCGTCACGATCAGCGGGGGCGTTCGCTTCCCGCTCGGCGCGGACCCGAGTACGTCGCAGCGCAGCGAGGCGTCCGCGTCGCTCGATCGGTAGCCACGCGGCCTGCCAAACCATCTGACTCGGCGGTTGACATGCCCGCGCTCGCGGTAGAGGATGAGCGAGATGGGGTGCTGCCTTCTAACCAAGGAGGCGGAGTGATGCAGGAGACCGCCGGGATCGGGTTGGCGGACGTCCAGGCCGTCTATGACGGCGCGGAGGGCGATCTGTGGGAGTTGGTGATGGGCGAGCAGATTCACATCGGCGGCCTCGCGGCGTCGATGGATCTCGCCGAGCGCGCGAGTATCGCCGCGGGCAGCGAGGGCGCGGACCTGTGCTGCTGCAACGGCGCCGGGATGCGCTTCCTGGTGCGCTTTCGCGACGTCAACCGCATGACGGGCGTGGATGTCACCGAGCGGATCGTTGAGCGCGGTCGCGCCCGCACGCAAGACGAAGGGCTGTCGGACCGGATCGAGTTCATCCGCTCGGACGCGACCGACACGGGGTTACCGGACGCGAGCGTCGACTTCGTGTGGGGAGAGGACGCCTGGTGCTACGTCGGTGACAAGCGCGCGCTGATCGCCGAGGCAGCTCGGATCGTCCGGTCCGGAGGCACGGTCGCGTTCACCGACTGGCTTGCCGGATCGGTGCCGATGAGCCCTGACGAGGCCGAGCGCTACCTGCGCTTCATGAAGTTCCCCAACATCCTGGACATCGGCGATTACCGGCGGTTGTTGGAGCAGAGCGGCTGCCAGGTGCAGACGGCCGAGGACACCGGTCGCTTCCCGTCACACGTCGACCTGTATCTCAAGATGCTCAACATGCAGCTGACCTACGATGCGCTGAAGCTGATCGGCTTTGACATGGAGCTGATGCAGACGATGGGCGGCGAGATGATGTTCATCCAGCAGCTTGCCGACGAGGGCAAGATCTGCCAGGGGAGGTTCATCGCGACCAAGGACTGACGCCGACACCGACCGCACCACTCGCGTCAGCGTGAGCGGACTCGAATAGACTCCGCGGCGCGACCATGGCCCGCGGTCTTCTGATCATCGACATCCAGCGCGACTACTTTCCGGGCGGCGCGTACCCGCTGATCGGGCCCGAGGCGGCCGCGTCGTCCGCTCGGCGGCTGCTCGATGAGTTCCGCGCCAGCGGCGAGCCCGTGGTTCACCTCAAGCACCTGTCGAGCCCCGAGGACCCGTTCCTACGCCCCGGGACCGAGGGCGTCGAGATCCACCCCGTCGTCGCTCCCGCTGACGACGAGACGGTGATCGAGAAGCACAGTCCGAACGGGTTCATCGAGACCAACCTGGACGAGGTACTGCGCTCGAGCGGGGTTGACGATCTCGTGGTCGCCGGAATGATGAGCAGCATGTGCGTCGACGCGACCGTCCGGGCGGCCGTCGACCAGGGATTCAGCGCGACCGTCGTGCACGATGCCTGCGCCGCGCCGGACCTCCACTTCGACGGCACCAAGGTCCCGGGAGCGGAGGTGCACGCGGCGTTCATGGCCGCGCTCTCGCAGGGGTACGCGCGCGTGGTCGACGCCGACACGCTGCTGACCACCTAACCGGCGGCCCGTCGTCCGAGACCACTCCCGCGGCGGCGCGTTCGGGGCGAGGATCAGCTGACGATCGCGTAGGCCGGCTGGCGAGGGTCAGCCCCCGCGCGGAGAAAGCCGCTCGAGGCGTCGCTGAAGATCGCCTCGACAGCCGCCGCGTCGCGGGTGAACTGCGGCCAGCGGCGGACATCGTGGCCACGCGCCTCGAGTTCCGCCGTCAGGCCCGGCGGGAAGCGATCCTCGACCATCACCCGGGCGGGCAGGTATTCGAACGGCGAGAACGAGTTCGGGAAGCTCCAGGTCGAGAAGCGCGGGGCATCGATCGCCTCCTGCACGTCGAGGCCGAAATGAAACACGCCCAGGAACACCTGGAGCATCGCCTGTACCTGCATGTCGCCGCCCGGGCAGCCGAACACGAACACCGAGCCGTCATCGCGGATCGCCATCGCCGGGTTCGGGGTCAGGCGTGGTCGCTTGCCGGGCGCCACCCCCGAGGGATGGCTGGGGTCGGGCCGCGACTGCACCCCACGCGAGGACGGCACGAGGCCTGTGCCCGGGATCACCGGCGAGCTCGTGGACGCGTCGGACGGAACCGCCGAGAACGCGTTGCCCCAGCGATCGATCACGCACACGTACGACGTGTCGAGTGCGGGGCGGTGAACGCCAACCGACGGCGCGGCGACCCGCTCGGCCACCGGCGCGGCGATGTCGGGACGCGCTCCGACCGCGGCGGGCAATCCAGGCTCGGCGCGCGCCGGATCGATCGCGCCCAGCCGCGCGTCGAGATGTCCGTCGGACAGCAGCTGATCAATCCCGACGTCGACGAAACGTGGATCTCCGTAGCGGTACTCGCGATCTGAGAAGGCGCCCTTGAGGACCTCGAGGACGAGGTGGGCGTAGTCGGCCTGGTCGCGCCCGAGGCCGTCGAGCCCAGCGCGCTCGAGCATCAGCAGCGCCTGGGCCAGCACCGGTCCCTGACACCACGGGCCACAGGTCACGAGCTCGAAGTCACGCCACCGTACCCGGATCGGAGGCTCATAGGGAGACCGGAACTGCGACAGATCTGCGCGCGTCAGGTAGCCGCCATGCTGCTCGTGGTAGCCAACGATCCGCTCGGCGATATCGCCGCAGTAGAAGGCCGCTCGCGCAGCCTCAAGTCCCGCAACCCGGCCCTGGCGCGCGACGGCGCGCTCCTCGTCGGCCATGTATTGAAGCGTGTCGGCGAGGTCGCTCTGTACGAATCGGTCACCGAGGGATGGCAGCTCTCCGCCCGGCAGAAAGATTTCGGCGCTCGACGGCCAGCGGCGATAGTCGTCCTCGTGCTCGGCGACGTCCTCGGCGAAGTGCTCGTAGACCGCGAACCCATCGCGGGCAAAGCGGATCGCCTCTGCCGCGACGTCGGCGAAGCCCATCGTCCCGTAGTCGCGCAACGCAGTGATCCACGCGTCCGGCGCCGCCGGGACGACCGTGTGCAGGATCCCCGGTGCAATCTCGCCGCCGTGCTCGCGCATGAACAGATCCTCGGGAAAACCCGCCGGCCAGTGGCCGAGTCCGGCGATCGTCTGTAGCTCGCCGACCCCGGTTCGGATCATGATCGGCGCGACGCCGGCGACGTTGACCTCGTTGGCGTGCAGGACACCGAGCGCGATTCCGGCGGCGCATCCGGCGTCAATCGCGTTGCCGCCGGCCTCGAGGATCGCGTATCCGGCGGCCGAGGCGAGGTAGTGGCCGGACGAGATCGCGTGCCGGCGGCCGTACAGCGTCGGACGTCGCGAGTCGGCGATCGGCTCGTGGCCGGTCATCGGCGCGACCGGCGCGTCACGCAAGCTCGGCGAGGACGGCGCAGAAGCGCTCGGCCTCCTCGTGGGTCGTGTAGTGCAGGTAACCGGCGCGCACCGCTCCGCCCGATTCCTCGAGCCCCAACGCGGTCATCGCATTGAGCGCGTAGTAGTTGCCGTCGTAGGTGAAGATCCCCCGCTCGCCGAGCGCAGCGCTCAGCTCGCGTGCCGTCCACCCGTCGAGGTTGAAGCACAGCGTCGGCGTGCGCTCGGCCAGCCGGTCCGGATCGGCGATCCCGTATAGCCGGAGGCCGGGAATCTGCGCCAGCCGCGTCAGCGTGTACCGGGTCAGTGCTCGCTCGTGCTCCTCTATCTGCGCGAACGCGCTGTCGAGCCGGCCGGCGCGATCGTCGCCGCCGGTCGCCAGCGATTCGAGGTACTCGACCGCGGCCACGAAGCCGGCGAGCGCCTCGTGACTGAGCGTGCCGGTCTCGAAGCGGTGCCCGAGCGGCCGGTCGGCGGCCGGGCGGACGCGGTCGGCCGGGAGCGACGCGGCGAGCTCCGCGCGGATCGCCGCGACCCCGAGGTGGGGGCCGAAGTACTTGTAGGCCGATGTCAACACGACGTCGGCGCCGAGCATCGCCCGGTTGATCCGGCGGTGCGGAGCAAAGTGAACGCCGTCGAGCCACAGCAGCGCGCCGGCGCCGTGCGCGGCGGCGGCGACGCGAGCGATGTCGGTCACCGACCCGATCGCGTTGGAGGCCAGCGTGCACGCGACGACACGCGTCCTGGACGAGATCAGCCCCTCGAGGGCGTCCAGTTGCAGCGTTCCGTCGCGCGTGTCCAGTGGCGCCGTGCGCACCACGAGGTCGCGATCGCCGGCGACCAGGAGCCATGGCGCGACGTTCGCGTCGTGGTCGAGCTCGGTGACGATGATCTCGTCGCCCGGCGCGAGCGTGCGCCCCAGGGCGTGGGCGAGCAGGAAGTTGATCGTGGTTGTGTTGGCGCCGAACACCACCTCCTCGGTGCAGCAGCCGAGGAAATCCGCTGCGACCGTCCGCGAATCCGCGATCAGCTTGTCGGTCTCCGCCGAGGTGACGAACGGACCGTCGCAGTTGGAGTTCGCGCCGCGCAGGTAACCCGCCACCGCCTCGATCACGGAGTCGGGCGCCTGCGAGCCGCCCGGCCCGTCCAGATACATCGCCGGCACGTCGCCGACCCGTCTCGCGAGCGCGGGAAACCTCCCCCGCAGGGCGTTCACGTCGAGCGCTGTCTCGCCCGTGGCGGTCACGGGCGGCGGTCAACCACGAGCTAGTCCCGTCCCGAACGCCACACGCGGCACTCTACTGAGCGTCGTGCGCGCCGGCGATCGTGAGGACCGTGTCGGCGACGATCTCCGCCGTCGCCTTGACCGCGTTGGCGTCCATGTACTCGGGCTTGTCCTCGCGCGAGTGGTAGCGGAAGTCGTCGGGCTTCCAGAACCACGCACTTGGGACACCAGCATCGAGGAACCGACCCGCATCGGCGCCGGACTCGGTCCGGTAGCGCTCGAGCTGGTAGCCGAACCGGTCGGCCGACTGCTCGAGCATCTCCATCAGCCAATCGGTGAAGGCGGCCGGCTCGGGGCGGTCGGGCCAGTGGATCTGGTCTACGATCCGCAGCGGGCCGCCGGCGGCGATCATGTCGATGCTGATTGCCGCCTTGACGTTCGCGATCCC
>DATNKY010000681.1:0-4432 GCA_035603155.1 Solirubrobacteraceae bacterium | reverse complement strand
AACGCGGTCAAGGTATCGGCCGCCGCGACGCGCCGCGCCCGCGCCGACGCGGGCCGGCGCGCGTATGAGAACGAGCAGCGCGAGCGAGCGTCGGCGGAGGATCGCGCCCGCAACGACCCGTTCGGCTCGCGCGTACCTGATCACTCGGTCGTGCACAGCTACGCACGCTGCCTCTCATATCCCGAGTGGGGCGTCGGAACCGTGACCGGGATCTACTTCTCGGGCGACGGCGAAGATGTCCAGCAGTGGGCGCGGGTCCTGTTCCAAATCGGCGTCCGCACGGTGCCGGCCGGCTCGCTGCAGTTCGTTGACTTCTCCAGGCCCGATCCCGCCGCCGACCGTGTGCAGCGGTTCATGACCGCCGCCCAGCACGCGCTCGCGGAGGGCGATGCGCCGCTCGCCGCGCAACGCCTCGTGTACGCGCGCGACGCCGAGCCCGAGAACCCGGTCGTCCTGCGACTGCTGACGGTCGCGTTCTGGCAGGCGCGTAATCTGCCCGCGGCCGCGCGAACGGTGCGTGACTGGGCCCGGGTCGACACCGACCGCCCGACGCCGGAGCGGTTCGCGTCGCGGATCTACGAGGACATGGGCGCCTTCGATCTGGCGGCCGAGGCGGCCGAGCGCGCCGCGCAGCGCGCACCGGCCGACGCGTCGGCGTGGCAGCGTCTAGGACGCCTCCGGCTGCGGCTGATGGACCGCGATGCGGCGATCGCGGCCCTCGAACGCGCGCGACTTATCGGCCCGTCGGTCGAGGGCCTGCTCGACCTCGCGCTCGCCTACCACCTCGCCGGCGATGTCGGCGCGGAGGTCTCGGCCGCCGAGGCGGCGACCACGATCGACCCGGACTCGCTGCACGCGTGGTCCACCTACGCCCACGCGCTCGCGCGCACCGACCGGCTGGCCGAATGCGAGCAGGCCTGCCGCAGGGCACTCGCTCTCGGCTCAGACCCGGAGGTCAGCGACCTGCTGGCGCGGGTCGAGGGGGCCGATCCGCGCGGCCTGGCAGAGCGCAGCGCCGCCGCGTAACGGGTACCGAAACGCGCCCGATCAGAGCTCGGGAAGCGTCCCCTGCGCCGGCGGATAGGTGAGCGCCCCGTCCGGATCGACGAGCGCGAACTCGGTCAGCTCGTGGGCAACGCGAGCGTCGCCGATGCCGAGGTGCTCGACCCGCCAGCCCCGAACGACGAGCGCGTCGGAGATCAACCGCCGGTGACAGCGCCACCAGACGGCCTCGGCGCACATGATCGCGGTGCGGACCTCGTGCGCCGCCGCCTCGAGCTCCGCGAGCGCGCCCTGGAACTCGGGAGATCCCATGAAATCGGCATAGCCGCGAAAGGCGCTCTCTCGCCAGCCGCCGTTGATCGAGTTGGGGACCGGCTTGCGCCGGCCGCCCAGCCCGGGCATGTGCAGGTATTGGACTCCCGCCTCGCCGAGCCACGCGGCCAGCGCTGAGCGGTTGAACTGGGGGTATCGCCGCGAGCTTGGAAAGGCTCTGACGTCTGCGACCAGCTGCACGTCGGCTTCGCCGAGCAGCGGCAGTATCTCCTGCGCCGAGCGAGTTGAGTGCCCGATCGTGAAGGCGGTGGTCGCGCTCGTCGGCGGTCGCCTCAGGACGAGGCGACCGAGCCCTCGCGCCCGCACACCGGGCACGACTCGTGCTCGGCGAGCGCACGGCCACCGCAGGCAGGACAGTCGGCGGCCTGCTCGAGCACCCCAAGCAGCTCGCCCACACGACACACGAGCAGGCGCTCCTCCTCGACCTCGACCCAGGCGCCGGCCGAGGCGGGGAACACCACGTGGTCTCCGGGCTTGACCGGCATCCGAACGCCGACGTGGTCCCACCAGTCCAGGCCCGGGCCGACGGCGAGCACGATCCCCTGCTGCGGCGGCGGCTCGTCGGAGCCCGCCGGCACCAGCAACCCGGAGCGGCGGACCCGATCGGGGTCGAGCTCCTTGATGACGATCCGGTCAAACAGGGGTCTGAGCTGGCTGCGCATAGTGGACAGAGTGTATTTCGCCCGCGGCGGCGGGATCGAACGGCCAGGCCGAAAGCGGCCGGGAGGATCATTAGGCTGTCGCGCTATGCGCCTGATCGTCGCCCGCTGCACGATCACCTACTCCGGTCGTCTGAGCACGTTCTTGGACTCGGCGACGCGGCTGCTGATGATCAAGGCCGACGGAACATTCATGGTCTGGTCAGACCACGGCAGCCAGAGCGTCAAGCCGCTGAACTGGATGACGCCGCCGACCGTGATCGAGGAGTCGCCGGAACGGATCGTGGTGCGCAAGCGAGCCGCGAGCTCGGAGGACCGAGTCGAGATCGAGCTTGAAGAGGTTTTGTCCGACGTGACACACGTGATGGGCTCGCCCGAGGCCGACGTGGCGCTCGCCAAGGACGGCGTCGAAGCCCACCTGCAGGAGCTGCTGGCCGAACAGCCGGAGTGGTGTGGGGAGGGTTTCCGCCTCGTGCGGCGCGAGTGGCCGACCGACATCGGACCGGTAGATCTGATGTGTCGTGACGTCGATGACGGGTGGGTCGCGGTCGAGATCAAGCGGATCGCCGGGATCGAAGCCGTCGAACAGCTCACCCGCTACCTCGAGCGGATCCGGCTCGACCCGGCGTTCGCCGGTTTGCGCGGCGTGCTCGCGGCGCAGGTGGTCAGGCCGCAGGCACGGGTGCTCGCCGAAGCGCGCGAGATCACGTGGGTCGAGGTGCCCGATCTCGCGGTACTGCGCGGCGAGCGCGAGCCGGAACTGAAACTCTTCGCGGCATGAACGAAGAACCAGCCGTCCTCACCGAGCGCCGCGAGCGGCTGCTCGTGATCACGCTCAACCGCCCCGACCAGCGCAACGCCGTCAACGCCGCTCTCGCCCAGGGAATCGCCGCCGCGATGGATGAGCTCGACGGCACCTCCGAGCTGTCGATCGGGATCATCACCGGCGCCGGCAAGGGTTTCTGCGCCGGCATGGACCTCAAAGCATTCGTCGCCGGCGAGTCACCCCGGGTCGAGGGCCGCGGGTTCGCCGGAATCACGCAGCGCGCGGCGGCGAAGCCGCTGATCGCGGCAATCGAGGGGTTCGCGGTCGCCGGCGGGCTCGAAGTCGCGCTCTCCTGCGACCTGATCGTCGCCTCTCGTGGTGCGCGGCTCGGGATCCCCGAGGTAAAACGCTCACTGGTCGCCGCCGCCGGCGGGCTCCTGCGCCTGCCCCGGATGCTGCCGCGCAACATCGCGATGGAGCTCGCGCTGACCGGTGAGCCGATGCTCGCCGAGCGCGGCTACGAGCTCGGGCTCGTCAACCGCCTGACCGAGCCCGGCGGCGCGCTCGAGGCGGCGGTCGAGCTCGCCGGGCAGATCGCGCAGAACGCGCCGCTCGCGCTCGCCGCGAGCAAGCGCGTCCTGCAGGAGTCCGTTGACTGGCCCGACGCGGAGTTCTTCGCCCGCCAGGAGGAGATCGTCGCGCCGGTGATGCGCTCCGAGGACGCGCGCGAGGGAGCGACCGCGTTCGCCGAGAAGCGGCCGCCGGTGTGGAAGGGCCGCTGAGCGCGATCGAAACGGTGCACGAACTGGCGGGCTGGGGCGGACAGAGGTGTAGCTTGAACGGAGACATTGGTGGGGGAACGACGGTCTTGGCCGGATCGAGATACCGACTGGCGCATCGCGCTCGTCGTCGGACTCGCGACGGCGATCCTCGCTCTGATCTGTGCTGCCGGCGCCACAGCCGGGACTCCGCACCGTAGGGTCGCGTCACTTCGGCCGATCCTGCCGTCGGGCGCTCTCGGCCCAAGGCCGGGATCGCGATGGCGCAGTCAGCGGCTCCATTCGCAACGTCCCCGTGCTCGTCCGGCCATTGTGGGTGGCGAGGCCGCCACCCAGGGCCAGTTTGGATACATGGCGTTTGTCGTCGATCAGATCACCGCTGACGAGGCAACGCTTTGTAGCGGCACCGTCGTGTCTCCGAACGTCGTGCTCACCGCCGCGCACTGCGTGACTGACGAGAGCACGGGGACGCCACTCGATCCGGCCGGGTTTGAGGTAGTGACCGGCTCGGCGGATTGGACGGACGCCGCAATCCGCTCGGTCACCGGCGTCTCGCGCGTGATCGTCGATCCGGCGTACAACCCCGCGACCCACTTCTCCGATGCGGCGCTGCTCGTCCTCTCCACGCCTACGACTGCGCCAAGCGTTGCGCTTGCGAACAGCGCAGACCTCAGCCTTCAGACCGCGGGGACCGGGTCCGTGATCAGCGGGTGGGGAGAAACCTTTCAGGGATCAGGGGTGACCAAAACGCTGCAATGGGCTGAGACCGTGGTGCAGAGCCCGACGTACTGCGGACAGTTCGACAGCGGCTTCGAGGCGGCACTTCAGATCTGCACGGTCGACTTCCCGCTCGACGACACGGCCACATGCAACGGCGATAGCGGCGGGCCGCT
>DATNKY010000083.1:0-6099 GCA_035603155.1 Solirubrobacteraceae bacterium | reverse complement strand
CGTATTCGTACTCGTCCTCCTCGGCCTCGAGCCCGCGCCGGCGGCGCGCGAGCACCACCGCGCCGACCGCCGCGACCATCAGCAGCAGCGAGGCGAGCTCGAACGGCAGCAGGTACGAGGTCAGAAACAGGCGCCCGATGTCCCGCGGGGTGCCGAAGGTCGTGTGCAGGTGGGCGCCCTTGCTCGAGATCCCCTCGAGCGCCGAGCCCAGCATCGCGATGCAGAGCTCGATCGCGACAGCGAGGGCGAAGATCGGCCCGAGCACCTTGAGCGCGCCGGCGCCGCTGCCGAGCGGCTGGTCGGCGCCGCCGATGTAGGCGACCACGAAGACGTACAGCACCATCACCGCGCCCGCGTACACGACCACCTGCGCTGCGGCGACGAACTGCGCCTCGAGCAGCAGAAACAGCGCCGCGAGGGAGATCAGGTGCACGACCAGCGCGAGCACGCTGTAGAACGGGTTGCGCAACATCACGACGCCGATCGCGCCGGTCAGCGCGAAGATCGCGGCGATGAAGAACAGGACGGCCGACACTTGCCCGGTGACCCTCTACTCGCCCTCGCGCCGCAGCGGCGTGCGCTCGATCGGCTCGGCGAGCAGCATCTCCTTGGTGAAGATGAGATCCGAGCGGGTGTAGTCAGACATCTCGTAGTCGTGGCCCATCGTGATCGCGTCAAACGGGCATGCGATCTCGCAGTAGCCGCAGAAGATGCATCGGCTCAAGTTGATCTCGTAGACGGCCGCATAGCGTTCGCCGGCGGAGATCCGGTGCTCGGGCGTGTTCTCCGCGGCCACCACGCGGATGCAGTCGGCCGGGCAGGCGGCGGCGCACAGCGAGCAGCCGACGCATTTCTCCAGCCCCGTGTCCTCGAAGCGGTGCAGCTTGTGTCGCCCGCGGAAGCGCGGATAGACGGGCGTCTTCTCCTCGGGGTATTGGAGCGTGACCGGACCTTCGACCACGCGGGCGAAGGTCGTCTTCAGTCCCCGGAGCGTTTCGCCGAACACCCGGTAGGCGCCGCGAACCGGTCCGGCTCCGGGCGAGCGGATCACCTCGATGACGTCGGCGCCGGGATCGTATGGAGGCGTCATGTGACCACCAGTACCGCGGTGACGAGGAGGTTCAGCGTCGCCAGCGGAAGCAGGATCTTCCACCCGAACGACATCAACTGGTCGTAGCGAAGCCGCGGCAGCGTCGCGCGGATCCAGATGAGGAAGCTGATTACGAGGAACATCTTGGCCAGCACCACGAACGGGTCCACCCAGCCGGGTGGATCGATCCCGAACGGGAGCAGCCAGCCGCCGAAGAACATCGTCACCACGATTCCCGAGACGACGATCATGTTCGCGTACTCGGCGAACAGGTAGGCGACGAACGCGGTCCCGCCGTACTCGGTGAAGTAGCCGCCGACAAGCTCGGCGTCCGCTTCGATGAGATCGAACGGAGCGCGGTTGATCTCGGCGATCGACGCCGTCATGAAGATCAGAAAGCCGACGATCTGCGGGATGAAGTACCACATGCCCGCCTGGGCCTCGACAATCCCGGTCAGCGACAGCGTCCCGGCCGTGATCAGGACGCCGACGAGCGCTAGTCCCTGGGAGACCTCGTACGAGATCAGCTGCGCGGCGCCGCGCATCGCGCCGAGGAACGAGTACTTCGAGCCCGACGCCCAGCCGCCGAGCATGATCCCGTAGAACGAGATGCCGCTGAACGCGAACACGTACAGGATGCCGATCGAGACGTCGATCCCGTACAGGCCGACGGGCTGGCCGAAGATGTGCTGAACGTCGCCGAAGGGGATCACCGCCAGCGACGCGACCGCGGTCAGGATCGCGATCGCCGGAGCGATCCGGAACAGATAGGCGACCGACGTCGTCGGCTTGAACGGTTCCTTGGTCGCGAACTTGAGGATCTCGGCGAGCGGCTGCATCAGGCCGAACGGCCCGACGCGGTTTGGCCCGTAGCGATTCTGGAAACGGCCGAGCAGCTTGCGCTCGTAGACGATGATGACCGGCAGGATCGCGAAGATCACCGCGAAGATCACGAGCGCCTTGATGATCTGCACCCACCACGGCTCGACGAAGTTCACGTCCGCGAGCAACGTCATTGCTTGCTCACCTCGATCAGTGACTCGGTCAGCGCGTTGGCCGAGTCTGCGCGGATCCCGGTGGCGAGAAACGCGGTTCCCGAGACGACGCCGGAGCGGACGGTCGCGTTCGCGTTCAGCCGGGTTGAGTTCTGAGCGACCTGGACGGTGTCACCGTCGGCGATCCCGAGCCGGCGGGCGTCCTCGGGCGAGATCTCGACCTGCTGGCCGGGGATCAGATACTGGAGCGAAGGCGAGATCTCGGCCTCTGGCGAGGCCCAGAACGGCCGGTAGGTACCGAGCCGCAAGGCGCCGTTCGTGCTCGCCGCCGTCGCACCGCTGACGTGCTCGGCGCCACCCCCCTGGCTGGCTGGCCAGCCAGCGCCTGGAGAGCCGCCGTTCGTGATCGCGGCGCCCTGCTCGCGCTCGGGCCAGCGGAGGCCGTGGCCCTCGATCTCGTCGATCGTGATGCCCTCATAGAACGGGACCGCGGCCACGAGCTGCTCGAACGCGTCCTCGCTTCGGTGGACGCCGAAATCGCTGCCCGCGCGGCGGGCGAGCTCGGCGACCACTGCCCAGCCCGCCTGCACCTCGCCGGGCCGCGCGATCGCAATCCGCATCCGCTGCAGGCGCCCATCGGGGTGAACCACGGTGCCTTCCTTCTCGGCGTGCGACTCGGCCGGGAAGATCACGTTGGCGTGCTCGCGCAGGCCGTCGGTGAGGACCGAAGCATGGGCAACGACCAGCGCCGCTGAGTGCATCGCCAGCTCCCACAACCCACGGTTGGGCTGATCTCGGACCGGGTCGGTCTGCATCAGATACAGCGCTGTCAGTTGTCCATCGGCGGCAGCCTCGCCGATCTCGGCAGCGCTACGCCCGGCGTTGTCGAGCACCGCGAATCCAGGGCCGGCGTCGGGGATCACGCCCACCTCCCGAAGGCCGCGACCGTTCGCGCCCGACGGGATCTCCAGCAGCCCGGCGCCGTCGTGGTCGGCGATCGAGAGCCGCTCTGCGATCCGCAGCAGGGTGGCGGCCGCGTCGTTGCCGATCCGCTCGCTCCAGACGATGACCACGTCCTCGCCGCCGTCGCGCAGCAGGCTGGCGAGCGCGCCGAGATCGCCTCCGTGGTCGCCCGGCTCGCCGCCGAGCGCGCTTTCCAACTCCGCGAGCAGTCCAGCCTCGTCGCCCGGGGCATGGCGGACGATCCGCTTGGCGTTGGGGTCGAGCGCGCTCGGCCGCGCGCTCGCGATCGCAAGCTGGACTCCGTTGCGCCGCACACCCTTGCGGATCCGCAGGTCGAGGATCGGCGCGTCGTCGAGCGGCTCGCAGCCGACCAGCAGCACGGTGTGGGCGAACTCGAGGTCGACGACGCTCGCCTGCAGCGGCGGCGCCGAGAGCGCACGCATCGTGGACGCGCTGATGCCGGCGGCCGACCGCGAGTCGATGTCGCCCGACTCAAGCGCCTCGCGTACGTACCGCTGGAGCAGGAAGCCCTCCTCGTTGGTCGCCTGGCCGCCGACGAGCGCGCCGACGTGCCCCTTGTGGCGAGCGAGACCTGCCGCGGTCTCGAGCGCGCGCTCCCACGAGACCTCGCGCAGCTCGTCGCCCTCGCGCACCAGCGGCCTGGTGATCCGCTCGTCGACGTGGATCGACTGGTAGCCGAACCGCCCCTTGTCGCACAGCCAGCCGTCGTCGACGCCCTTGTTGCCCTCGTAGTCGCGGGCGAGCACGCGCATCACGCGCTCGTCGCGGACGGTGAAGGTGACATTGCACTGCGCCGGGCAGAGGGTGCAGATGCCGCCCGCGTCCTCGATGTCCCACGGGCGGGCGCGGAAGCGGTACGGCTGCGAGGTAAGCGCGCCGACCGGACAGAGCTCGACGATGTTTCCGCTGAACGGCGCCACGTACGGGTGGCCGTTATGCGTGGAGACGAACGTGTCAGCGCCACGCTCGGCGAAGACCAGCTGGTAATCCTCGGCGATCTCCTGCGAGAAGCGCACGCACCGGTAACAGAGGATGCAGCGCTCACGGTCGATCGCGACCAGCGGCGAGAGCGCGAGCGGTTTGACGAAGTGGCGTTTGGGGTCGATCATCCGCGACCGGCCGAGCCCCCAGCCGAAGGTGATGTCCTGCAGCGGGCACTCGCCGCCCTTGTCGCATACGGGGCAGTCGAGCGGGTGGTTGATCAACAGGAACTCGACGATCGCGTTCTGCGCGTGGCGGACGCGGTCGGTCTGCGTGTGGACGACCATCCCGTCCTTGACGGGCGTGGAGCACGAAGTCTGGAGCTTCGGGATCCCCTCGATCTCGACCAGGCACATGCGACACGCGCCGACCGGGTGGCCGAGCTTCGGCTCGTAGCAGAAGTACGGGATCTCGACATCGCCCTGCTTGGCGGCGTCGACGAGCATCGAGTCCTCGATCGCCTGCACTTCACGGCCGTCGATCGTCAGCTGGATCGTCTTGCGCTCTGGGCGGGGCATGACGCCGAGAAGCTAATGGACTGGGAGCGGGCCCGCGTGCTCGTCGGCCACCCCGACCGCGACGACCTCCTCTACCGGGGCTGCATCCGCGCGCTCCCGGGCCGCCTCGATCTCAGCCTCGAGCTCGGGACGGAACTTCTCGACCATCGAGCCGATCGGCATCGCCATCGCGTCGCCGAGGACGCACAGGCAGTTGCCGATGATCTGCTCCTGGACCGACGCCATGATGTCGAGGTCCATCGGCGTCGCCTCGCCGGTCTTGATCCGCATCAACATCTTGTGGGTCCAGTTGGTTCCCTCGCGGCACGGCACACACTTGCCGCACGACTCGTGGGCATAGAACTTCGCGAGCTTGATCGCCGTGTCGAGCACGCTGCGCGACTCGTCGGCGACGATGATCGCGCCCGAGCCGAGCATCGAGCCGGCCTTCGCCATACTGTCGAAGTCATACGGCACGTCGAGGTCGTCCTTTGTGAGCACAGGGGCACTCGATCCGCCCGGGAACCAGAACTTGACGTCCAGGCCGCTCGGCGGTCCGCCTGCGAGCCCGTAGATGAGCTCCCGCGATGGGATTCCGAGCTCGATCTCGTAGTTGCCAGGCCGCTTGACGTCACCGGAGACCGAGACCAGCTTGGTCCCGGTCGAGCCCTTCGTGCCGATCTCCGCATACTGCGCACCGCCCAGCCGCATGATCGCCGGGATCGTCGAGAGCGTCTCGACGTTGTTGATCAACGTCGGCCCCGCATAGAGCCCCTCGATCGCGGGAAACGGCGGTTTCAGGCGCGGATTGCCGCGCTTGCCCTCGAGCGAGTCCAGCAGGCCAGTCTCCTCGCCGCAGATGTAGGCGCCGGCACCGCGGTGCAGGACCAGGGATAGGGAAAAGCCGCTTTCGAGGATGTTCTCGCCGATGTAGCCGGCGGCGACCGCTTCGGCCATCGCCGCCTCGATGATGTCCGCCTGGAGCTGATACTCGCCGCGGACGTAGATGAAGGCGCGGTTGATCCCAGCGGCGTAGGCGGCGATCACGAGTCCTTCGATCAGCATGTGCGGCGTCTTCTGCATCAGCTCGCGGTCCTTGAACGTCCCCGGTTCGGACTCGTCGGCGTTGCAGACGAGGTATTTCTCGACGTCGCCGTGGGGCAGGAACGAGATCTTGCGGCCTGTCGGGAAGCCCGCGCCGCCGCGTCCGCGCACGCCCGAGTCCGAGATCTGCGCGAGCACGTCCTCGGGCGTCATCGTCAGCGCCCGTCGCAGCATCTCGTAGCCGCCGAAGCGCTGGTAGACCTCGAGCGTGTTGAGCCCGGGCTCGTCGATGTGGTGCAGCAGCAGAATTTTTGACATTCGATCAGTTCTCGGTGGGCTTTTCGGGGGGTGTCTCGAGCGGCGCCGACGGCCCTGGACGGTCGGTTGACTCGTCCGCGGCGGTCAGGCCGGCGGCATCCGCCCGCTGGTCGTGATCGGGCGCGCCGAAGTCGTCCGCCCCGGGGCTCACCGACGGATCGACGGCGGGACGGTTGCGAAGCTGCTTGTC
>DATNKY010000768.1:0-3019 GCA_035603155.1 Solirubrobacteraceae bacterium | reverse complement strand
GGAGCGCTGCTGCTCGACGCCGAGCCGCCGCACTACGTCGCGGTGATGGGCTACCTGGCGCCAACGCCCGAGCTCGACGGCGCGATCGCCGAATTGCGCGACACGATTCGCGAGCAGACGCGAGCCGCGGTGACGTACGGGTATGGCCCCCGCTTTCTGCACTCGACCGGCCAGCTGCACAAGGGCGGCCCGCCGACCGGGCGATTCCTGCAACTCGTCGACGAGCCGAGCAGCGACATCCCGATCCCCGGCTCCGATTACACGTTCGCGACGCTGATCGCGGCGCAGTCGGCCGGCGACCTGCAGACGCTCCGCGCGCACGGCCTGCCCGTCGAGCGGGTGAGGTTGGACGGCGACCCCGCCGGCGCGGTGCGCGAACTGGCGCGGCGGATCCGCGTACTGGCGCTGGGGGCATGAGCGTGACGCCGGAAGTGCGCCGCCGCTCACAATCGCTGCACGGGCGCGGCTGGCGCCCTCAATGAAACCGCAGGACACACAGATGATCGACAATCAGATCACCGAGATCGACGTCGGCATGACCCCTACCGAGGTGTAGAGATGGCGCAGACGATTGATGACCTGGAGCTCGAGAACCCGCTCGTCGAAGGGCTCGAGCGGTTGCCGGTGCACCCGACCTCGCTGGTGATCTTCGGGGCTACTGGCGATCTCGCCCACCGCAAGCTGCTGCCGGCGCTCTACAACCTCGCGCACGAGGGACAGCTTCCCGAGCGCTTCGAGATGATCGGCGTCGGCCGCCGTGACCACGAGCATGAGGAGTTCCGTGACACGGCGCTCGACTCGATTCAGCACTACTCGCGCCGGGGGGCGGATCCGAAGGTGCTCGAGGGTCTGCTCAACGACATGCGCTACATCCAGGGCTCGTTCGATGAGGACCGGGTCTACGAGGAGCTCGGACGGACTCTGGTCGAGTTCGACGACCAGGCGGGACGGACGCTCAATCGCATCTTTTATCTATCGACAGCGCCCGAGTTCTTCCCGCTGATCGCGGGCAAGCTCGGCGCCGCCGGCCTCAACGAGGTCGAGAACGCGAGCACGCGGATCGTGATCGAGAAGCCGTTCGGGTACGACCTCGCCTCGGCGCGCAAGCTCAACGCGCAGTTGCTGGACGTGTTCGAGGAACCGCAGATCTTCCGGATCGACCACTACCTGGGCAAGGAGACGGTGCAGAACCTGCTGGCGCTGCGGTTCGCCAACGTCCTGTTCGAGCCCGTCTGGAACCGCAACTACATCGACCACGTTCAGATCACCGCCGCCGAGGACATCGGGATCGGCGGGCGCGCCGGTTATTACGAGGGCGCCGGCGCGCTGCGCGACCTGGTCCAGAACCACATGCTCCAGCTGCTGGCGCTGCTGACGATGGAGCCGCCGACGGCGTTCGATGCCAATCGACTGCGCGACGAGAAGCTCAAGGTGCTCGAGGCGATCGTCCCGCCCGAGGTCGACCAGGTCGCGTCGATGGCGCTCCGCGCCCAATACGGCCCTGGAACCGTCGGCGGGGTCCACGTGCCCGGCTACCGCGAGGAGCCTGGCGTGGCGCCCGACTCGCGGACACCGACTTACGCTGCTCTGCGCCTGCACGTCTCCAACTGGCGCTGGGCCGGAGTGCCGTTCTACCTGCGGACCGGCAAGCGGCTGGCGCGCAAGCTGACCGAGATCGCGGTGATCCTGAGACCGGTGCCCCACGTCGCGTTGCAGAGCTCGGGCTCGGTCGGGATTCAGGCCAACCAGATCGTCTTCCAGCTGCAGCCCGACGAGGGCGTGTCGGTCTCGATCGGCGCCAAGATCCCGGGGACGAGGATGCGGATCCGGCCGGTCAACATGGAATTCCGCTACGGGACCTCGTTCCTTTCGGAGTCGCCGGAGGCCTACGAGCGCCTGATCCTGGACGCGATGCGCGGCGATGCGACGCTGTTCACGCGCAACGACGAGATCGAGGCGCTGTGGGGGATCATCGACCCGATCCTCAACGCGTGGGACGAGGACACGACCTCGTCGATCCCCCAGTACGAGTCGGGATCGGCGGGGCCGGTGCAAGCCAACGAGCTGCTCGATGAGGGCACGATCTGGCGGCGGCTGTGAGCGAGGACGTCTGGGCCAAGCAGGACACCGATCCTGACGAGATCGAGGCCGCGATGCGCGGCCTGCTGTTCCGTCGTCACGCCGAGAACGAAGCGTTGATCCCGGTCCGCGTCCTCAATCTGGTGGTGATCGTCGACCGCCAGTGGAGGGGCGAGATCTCAAACAGGCTCGAGCGTGTCGGTCGCTACCAGGCGTCGCGGACGGTTCTGTGCGCGGTCGAGGAGGGGCGCACGACGCTCGATGCGGTCGCGACCGTCCACTACGAGGAGCCCGACGCCGGGGGGATCGGGCTCGTGCGCGAGTACGTCGAGATCGACCTCGGTCCCGAGCACCTGGCCGCGATCGAGACGATCGTCGATCCTGTGCTGGCGGGCGAGATGCCGACGATCGCGTGGGCGCCGCACGGCCACAGCGACGCGGTCATGAGGATGCTGCCGTTGATCGATGTGATCCTCCTCGACTCAGACGACCTCCCAGATCCACTTGAGGCGTTCGCGCGCGCGAAGCGGCTGTTCGGCCGCGCGTACGTGGTCGACCTCGCGTGGCTGCGCACCACCCCGTGGCGCGAGCGCCTAGCGGCTAGCTTCGACCTGCCGCAGCGCCTCGCGGCATTGCGCCGCGTCGCCCGGCTGGAGGTCCGCCACCAGGAGCTGTCCGCCGCGAGCGGGCTGCTGTTGACCGGGTGGCTGGCCTCGCGTCTGGCCTGGGAGGTCGAGCCGCTCGTCCACGAGGGGTCAAGAGTCCTCCACGGAACCGCTCGACGCGCCGGCGGCGACGTGGCGCTCTGCATGCGGACCTACGACCAGGACGCGCCCGGCCTCGCCGGGGTCACGGTCACGGGCGAGCTCGGCAGCTCGCTCTCGCTGCAGCGCGGCGACGGCGGCCTCGACGCCGAGGAGCGCATCTTCGACGGGCCGCT
>DATNKY010000766.1:0-8038 GCA_035603155.1 Solirubrobacteraceae bacterium | reverse complement strand
GATGCTGCGACATCCAGTGGTTAGAGCACGCCGCGAACAGGGCGGCCTCGTCCGGAAAGTGGCGGTACAAAGTTGAGCGGCGAACGCCCGCGTGCTTGGCTACCGCGCTGAGCGACGTACGCGAGGGCCCGAGGGTGCCGTGGAGCTCCATCGCGCTTTCCGTTATCCGCTGTCGGGTGCGCTCCTGCAACTCGGCGCGCACTTTCATTCGGTAAGGACGCGTTTCGTCGGTCATAGGCGTTGCGTGAAAGTTTGACAGATACGCCTGACGTCGGTACATTTCCGGCGACACGCTTGTCCAATGAAAAGAGGGGCCGTGAGTCTTACCGCAGCGAAGGTTGTGGGACGCAGCGACGGGAAGGCAGGCTTTCTTGGAAGCATCGGGGTGCGCTTCGTCATCGACGGTGACGAAGCCGGTGATCGCTTCTCGGTCGTCGAGCATCCCATGTCGGCGCGCGCGCTCGCGGCGCCCCTGCATCGCCACCGCAACGAAGATGAATACAGCTTCGTCATCGAGGGGCGTATGGGCGCGTTACTGGGTGACGAGCACGTCGAAGCGGGACCTGGGGATGTCGTCCACAAGCCCCGCGGACAGTGGCATACGTTCTGGAACGCAGGCGATGAGCCGTGCAGAATCCTCGAGGTCATTTCGCCCGCCGGATTCGAACGCTTCTTCGCCGAGCTCGTCGACCTCGGCGGCGTCGCCGATGCAGGGCCCGACCGGTTCGGGGAGCTCTGTCAGCGCTTCGCGCTCGAGATGGACCCCGACAGCGTTCCCGAGCTGATCCGGCGCTTCGGCGTCTGCTTCCCAGCAGAGCCACTCGCCTAGGACGCTGCCCGACGATGTCGGAGATGTGGGATAGCGTCGCGCCGGGTTGGGAAGCGAATGCTGGGTTCGTCGACGAGCAGCTCGCGTTGGCTACGGAGGCGCTGCTCGATGCGGCGCAGATCGTTGAGGGTGATCGGGTTCTGGACTTGGCCGCAGGTCCCGGGGGCGCCGGCCTCGCTGCCGCTCAGCGCGTCGGGTCCAGTGGTCGTGTCGTCCTGTCGGACGTTGCCGCCGAGATGGTGGCCGTCGCGGCCAAACGCGCGAGCACCGACGCACGGCTGAGCACCGCGGTATTCGACCAGAGCGCGATCGAGTTTGGTGATGCCAGCTTTGACGCGGTGATCAATCGCCACGGCTTGATGTTCGCCGAGGACCCGGCTCGGACCGTTGCCGAGGCAGTTCGTGTGCTGGACGCGCGTGGGCGCTATGCGGTCATGACGTGGGATCGCCGGGCAGCGAACCCGTGGCTCGGGCTGGTGCTGGACGCTGTGGGCGCGCAATTCGGCGTGCCGTTTCCACCGCCGAACATCCGCGGGCCGTTCTCGCTCGACACCCCCGACGTGCTGACGTCGGTGCTGCGAGATGGCGGTCTCGAAGACGTGACGGTCCAGGCCATGGCCACGCCAATGCACGCCGCGTCACTTGAGGAGTGGTGGGAGCGCGTCCCCGAGCTCGCGGGTCCGCTCGCGATCGCACTGGCCGGGATGGAGCCTGACGTCCGCAACGCGATCCGCGAGCGTGCGATCCAGTCCGGCACGCAGGCTGCGGCCAGCGGAGAGGACGGAATCGTGTTCGAGAGCTCGGTCCTGATCGGCTCGGGCCGCAAAGCGGCACGCTGACCGCCCGAAGCGACGACCTCAGCAACGCTCGTGCGATTGCTGGTGGGCGTAGAGCGCATCCGCGACGAGCTTCCACCAATCTGCCGAACGCGGGCTGGCATTCACACGATCTTGATGCTCGAGGGGCGATTCTGCACGAATTCGCTACACCCGCTCAAGGAGACTTGACCGTGCATTGAAGGTTCTGAGGCAGGCACGATGTCGCTCTCCGTCTGGGCGACGAACGATGAGCGCCGCCTGGGCTTCGCCGGTGATCGCGAAGCTCGACCTCGAGCACGTTGTTCCAGAACCGACCGAGCGCAGCCTGAGATGACGATCACAGGTTGGCTGCAGATTGTCGTGTTGGTGGTGGTGCTGACCGGGTTGACGCCGCTGCTGGGCGGCTACATGGCGCGGGTGTATCAGGGCGAGCGCGTGGCGCTGAGTGTGATCTTCGGCTCGGTAGAGCGGTTTGCGTATCGGCTGTTGCGCGTCGACCGCAGCGAGGAGCAGGGGTGGAAGGCGTACGCAGGCTCGGTGGTGATCTTCGGCGCGGCGAGTTGGCTGATGCTCTACCTCGTGCTCCGCACCCAGGGGATCGGGTTCCTGAACCCGCAGGGGTTCACCCATTCGGCGCCGTGGAACCTGTCGTTCAACACCGCGTCCTCGTTCGTGTCGAACACGAGCTGGCAGTACTACGGGGGAGAGACGACGCTCTCGGACCTGGCGCAGATGGCCGGGATCACGGTCGCGAGCTTCACCTCGTGCGCGACCGGGATGGCGGTGGCCGTGGCGGTGATCCGGGGGTTCGGCCGTCGCGGTACTGCCCGGCTCGGGAACTTCTGGGTCGACCTGACCCGCTCGGTCCTCTACGTGCTGGCGCCAATCGCCGTGGTCGCCTCGATCGTGCTCGTCGCCACCGGCGTCCCGGACACGCTCGGGCACTACCTCAACGCCCACGGCCCAACCGGGCTGGCGCAGACGATCGCGATCGGGCCGGTTGCCTCCCAGGAGTCGATCAAGCTCCTGTCCGGCGACGGCGGCGGGTTCTTCAACACCAATTCGGCGCACCCGTTCGAGAACCCGACGGCCGTGTCCAACTTCATCGAGATCGTGCTGATGCTGCTGATCCCGGCCGCGTTCACGGCAACCTTCGGGCGGATGATCGGGCGTCCCCGCCAGGGGTGGGCGCTGTACGCGGCAATGCTCGCGATGTTCATCGGCGGCAGCGCGGTGATCTACGCCGCCGAAACACATGGCACCCCGGCCCAGCACGCAGCCGGTCTGCACACCATGGTGAGGGCGGGGTCGACCGGTGGCAACATGGAGGGCAAGGAGCAGCGGTTCGGGACAGCCGGCTCGGCTCTGTTCATCTCGGCCGGGACGGCGAGCGGTGACGGCGGCGTGAACAGCGCGGTCGAGTCCTACACCGGCCTCGGCGCGGGTGTGGCGATGGCCAACATGATGACCGGCGAAGTGATCTTCGGCGGACCCGGATCCGGGCTGTACGGGATGCTGCTCCTCGTCGTGCTGGCCGTGTTCATCGCCGGGCTGATGGTCGGACGAACGCCCGAGTACCTGGGCAAACAGATCCAAGCGCACGAGGTGAAGCTCGCCTCGGTCGGAGCACTGTTCGTGCCGCTACTCGTGCTGGTGTTCACCGCCATCGCCGTGGCCTCGCCGGTCGGCCGCCAATCGATGACGGCACACGGCCCGCAGGGTTTCGCCGAAGCGGCGTATGCCTACCTGAGCCAGGCGCAGAACAACGGCTCGGCGTTCGCGGGCTACAGCGGCTTCGTCCAACCCGCCGCCGGCAACGTCGGCTCCCACGGGCTCAGCTTCACCGATCTCGCCGGCGGGTTCGTCATGATCTTCGGCCGATTCGTGCCGATCCTGTTCGCGCTCGCGCTCGCCGGCTCCCTCGGACCGCGGCGGATAGCACCGATCGGACTCGGCACCCTCCGAACCGACACCCCGACGTTCGTCATCTTTCTGGTCGGCTTCGTGATCATCTTCGCCGTACTCACGTTCCTGACCGTGCTGTTCATCGCGCCGTTCGCACAGGCGCTGACACCGCACCTGCTGTCATGAGCGCCACCCGCGGCGAGCACGCCAGCCTACGGCTGCGCCTTCACGTATTCCGGTCACGTGCACGGCTGGACCGGGAGATCGCCTGTGGCGCGGTCGTCTCGGAGTCGGCCGCGAGGCAACTACGCGCCGAGCAGTTGACCACTCACGAGGAGCGTCGCGGCATCGCGGCCGCGCTGACCGTTGTCCTCGATTCGGCGCAGGAGCGCAGCGCGAGAGGGATGCCCAGTAGGCATCGCGACGTCCAGGCGGTGCTCGATAACCGGGACGCCCTGCTGCAGTTGATCGCGCTCCTGAGGGCTTCGACACCGATGTCGGCCCAGGCGGTCGCGCTCGCCCAGGCGCTGGCCTGCGGGCGCGATAGTCCGCTCTTCTCGCCCGACTCCGGCCGAACCATCGAGCAGTCGTTGGTCCAGATCGCGGGTACGATGCCAGGCAGGTGAGCCGGGAAGACTGGTCGGCACGCTACTGACCGTGCCCTGTAACCGCCGACCATGACCAGCGCCCCCTGATGCTAAACCTCTCGCTGCGGTCTCAGTGGCGCCGAGAAGCCCTGCGCACAAACCTGTGGTTCGTGCCGCTCGTCGAGGTGGTCGGGGCGATCCTCCTGTACGCGGCGACCCACGCGGTCGACAGCGCGGCCTTCCACCGCCACGTGTCGCTGCCGTCGTGGTTGATCTTCGGTTCGGCGGATACCGCACGGCAAATCCTGACAACCCTGGCGGCGGCGGTGATCACGGTCACCGGGATCGTGTTCTCGATCACGATCGTGACCTTGACACTTGCCTCCACCCAGTTCGGGCCTCGGATGCTGCGCAACTTCATCCGGGATCGCGGCACCCAGGTGACCCTCGGGACGTTCGTCGCGACGTTCGTCTACGCGACGCTCGTACTGATCTCTATCGGCGCCGGCAGCGGGAGCGACACCTTCGTCCCGCATCTGTCGATCAGCGTCTCGATCGCACTCGTCACCCTGTCGATGGGCGTCCTCATCTACTTCATCCACCACATCGCGATCTCGATCCAACTGCCGTACGTGATCGCCAGCATCGCGCGAGACCTGTCACGCGCAATCGACCTCGAGTCCCGCGACGACGGAGCGCCGCTCGAGGCCGGTCCGTCGGTGGCCGAACTCGCCCGCCGTATGACGGAGGGCGGCGGCGCGGTCCCCGCGCCGACCAGCGGTTATCTGCAGTTCGTCCAGCACAGGACGCTGATCGGGCTCGCCGCTGAGAAGGGAGCGGTGATCCGTCTGCACAAGCGTCCCGGTCAGTTCGTCGTCCGCGACCTGCCGATGGCCACCGTCTGGCCAGCGCAAGCGGCCAACTCGGTCGCCGCCGCGCTGCGTCGCGCTCACATCACCGGGCCGACTCGGACGCTCGCCCAGGACCTCTCATTCGCCGTCGACCAGTTGGTCGAGATCGCGATTCGAGCGCTGTCACCCGCCGTCAACGACACCTTCACCGCGCTGACGTGCATCGACTGGCTCGGCGACAGCCTGTGCAAGATCACTACGCACTGGAACCCCCGAGCCGTGCACCGAGACAGCCACGGCTATGTGCGTGTGATCACGGCCGAGGTCCAGTACTCGAGCCTCGTCGAGCGCGCGTTCGAGAAGATCCGCCAGGCCAGCCGCGGCATGCCGGCCGTGATGATCCGCCAGCTCGAGGCACTAACCAACATCATGGACCAGGCAACACTTCCCGAGCAGCGCCAACTGCTCCTGCGCCAGGCACAGATGATCAATCAGTCGAACATCGAGTCGGTGCCCGAACCCCGTGACAGGGCGGACGTCCAGCGTCAGTACGACCTGGTTGTCCGCGCCGCGGAGACGAGCTGAGCGGCACGGTGACCGCTGCCTCGGGCAGCACCCGTTGCTCTGGTCCGAGGCCTGAGGCGCTGTGGCACGCCGCTGCGGCTGCTAGCCGAGAGCGACGGCCGCGCGGACGTCGGCCAGTGCCGAGCGAAGCTGCTTTCGGGAGCTGATCCCGAGCTTGCCGAACACCTTGGTCAGGTGCCACTCAACTGTGCGGGGGCTCAGGAACAGCTGGGCGCCGATCTCAGGGTTCGTTTGCCCGTCGGCGGCCAGGCGCGCGACCTGCACCTCCTGCGCGGTCAGCTCGTCGAGCGTCTCGACGGTGCGCTTACGCACCGCCTCGCCCGTGGCCAGTAGCTCGCGCCGCGCGCGCTCGGCGAACGCCTCCATGCCCATATCCGAGAGCATCGTGTACGCGGCTCGCAGCTGCTCGCGGGCGTCGACGCGACGATGCTCGCGCCGCAGCCATTCGCCGTAGAGGAGGTGGGCGCGGGCCAGCGTCGCCGCGGTTTTGACGTGCGACAGCCTTTCGATCGCCTCCCGGTAGAGCCGCTCGACGGCTTCCCCCTCGCCAAGCATCGCCGCTACACGCGCACGGATCCCAAGCGCCCAGTCCGTGCCCGCGGCGTGCGCAATCTCGGCGAGTTGGACGAGCGGACCAGTCGCGCGCTCCGCCTTGCCGCTGCGCGCGGCAGCCTCGATCAGCTCCGCCAGCAGCAAGATCGCCGGCCCCAGCGCGCCCGCGGCCTCGACGGCCCGCTCGGCCGCGGCCAGGGCATCCTCGTAGCGGCCGAGTCCGTTGTAGCGGATCGCGCTGCCCCAGTCGTTGGCGGCGAGGAACAGTCCCTCGCCGCGTCGCAACACGTCCTGGCGGCGCGCCTCGATCAGCGCCACTGCCTCGGCGTCCCGTCCGCGCCAGTTCGCGAGCACGATCGAAGTGCGCAGCGTCATGTGACTGCCGGTGGCCTCGACAACGGCGTCGGACTCGGCGGCCAGCGACATAGCCACCCCGATCCTCCCGGAGAACAGTTCGACGAGCATGCGGTCGGTGAGCGCTACAGGCAGCGCGGAGAACGCGCCGGCGCGGCGCGCGAGCTCGAGATGGCGCGCGGTGAGCTCGTCCCAAGCCTCGTCATCGGCCAGTGCCCGGGCGATGCGGCAGGCCAGCCACAGCCACCGCAGCTCGTCCTCCTCGGAGAGCCGCGCGTCACGGAACGCGCGCAGCGCGACCTTCAACGCCGGCGCCCCCGCGACGTAGCCCTCGCGGGTCAGGAGGGCGAGTCCGTCGAGCAGCAGGTCACAGGCGCGGGTAGAGGGCTCCCAGTCAGCGGCCAGAACGGCGGCAGCGACCTCGCGCGGATCACCTCCGCGCACCAGGCGGTCGGCGGAGAGCGCAGCCGCGAATGCCTCGAGGTATGCCTCGCGCGCCAGCGTGGGATCCAGTGGCTCGAGCCGCTTGGCGGCCTCGAGCAGCAGGGGGGGAGCGTCGCGGCCCCGCGTCATCGCGAAGGTGATCTCCGCGTGCAACAGCTGGGCGCGCGCTTGCTCGAGCTCGTCCAGGGGTCCTGCCTTGGCTACCGCCAGCAGCCGCAGCGCCACGTCGTTCGCGCCGGCCTGGTGCTTGGCCTTTGCGGCGAGGAGCGCACGCTGTGCCCGGCGCCTCGGATCGGGGGTCAGTCCGACGGCGCGCTCGTGAAATGCCGCCCCTGCCGCCAGGCCGCCGCGCGCCCGCGCTCGGCCGGCCGAGCGCTCCAGTTCGGCGGCGACGTCCTCGTCGAGCCCGGCGGTCGCGTGCGCGCGGTGCCAGGCCCGGCGGTCGGGGTCGATGTCGGCATCGGTAGCTTCGGCCAGCGCCCGGTGAACGCGCTGTCGCTGCTCCGGCGCTGCCGCGCGCTTCACCGCCGAACGCACGAGCGGATGACCGAAGCGCACCTGCGCGCCGAAATCGACCAGTCCCGCGGCGGCTGCCGGCGCAGCCGCGTCCGGCCCGATGCCGAGCTCGGCGGCCGCCCGCCACACCAACACCGGATCCCCCACCGGCTCTGCTGCGGCGACGAGCAACAGCAGCCGTGTCGCGGGCGGCAGCGGCGCCAGCCGCTCCCTGAAGCTCTGCTCGATCCGCCCCGGCAACGCTCGTCCCTCAGACGGCCAGAACCCACCCGCGAGCTCGGCCGGCGTTAAGCCACGTGGCAGCTCGAGCAGCGCCAGCGGGTTGCCGCGCGTCTCGGCCACGATCCGATCACGCACGCGTTCGTCAAGCGGACCGGTGATTACGGACGCGAGCAGCTCGTGCGCGTCACGCTCATCCAGCCCTCCGAGGACCAGCTCTGGCAGCCCCTCGAAATGGCGCTCGCTGCTCGGCTCGCGCACGGCGAAGACCAACCCGAGCGACTCCGCACCGAGACGCCGCGCAACAAACGCCAGCGCAAGCACCGAGGCCAGGTCGAGCCACTGCGCGTCGTCCACGATGCACACGAGCGGCTTGTC
>DATNKY010000488.1:0-3293 GCA_035603155.1 Solirubrobacteraceae bacterium | reverse complement strand
CTCAGATGTTCCAGAGATCGTCGACCTCGATTCGGGCGAGCCGGTCGCTCACGCTCTTTCGCAGCTCGCCCGAGGCGACCGCGCGGCGTGAACGCGCCGGCAGCACCGACCCAGGGCGCGGAGATGACGGCGGCGACGTTCTCTGCGAAGGTCGGCCCCCGCGCAGCGTGCTGAACATGCACGGAAACAACTCGTTCTCCAGGCTTCTTCGGAAAGGCTCGGGGATGACTTCGGTTGCTGCCCGAGCTGCCGGCCGCGGTTCACCCTCCGCCCACTCATTGCCCTACGCAGTTGCCTCCTCAAGCGCGCCCGCCGAATTGCCAGGAGCGTGATCGTGACCGACCTGCAGATCCGCTTTCTTCGCCTGGTGGCAGGCCGCATCCAGCGCGAGCTCGACGCCTGCGACTCTGTCGAGCACTCCGGGGACGCCGTGTCCAAAACCAGACGAGAACACCTCAAATGGTTAGTGACCCGCGCTCGAGCGCGGGTCACGGAGGCCGAAACACGACGGCGCTACCGCCAACCAAGTCGAGTCTCCTAAACCCGACCGCGAACCCTCTCGCGCCATTCATGACCAGATTGCTGGCGCGTACTTACTCGTTACAACGCGCGGGAACCCGATTGGTCCGCCGGTCAACGATGGGGCCATCTTCTAGCAGCGACGGGGATCATCTACATGCCCAAGCCGGCGCACTCGCCTTCTGCGAGCCCCAGCAGCTCGCGGTTGGTTGATCGATTCGACTTGGACGGCGACCACGCAGGCCCTCTCGGGATACTGCGTACTCGTCGGCCTTAGCCGGTGATGTTGCCGGTGTTGTTGACCGGCGTATTTGAGTCGATCCAGGAGCCGTTGGCGGCCGTGTGGTACACGAAGTCGAAGTTCGTCACGCCGGCGTAGGTCGCGCCGGGGAAGAACGCAGCCTCAAACGCCTGATTCTGCGCATCGTTGGATGACGTGCTGGTTGTCTTCGGCGAGCAGACTGAACCGCAGCTGGCCATCGGGTCAAACTCGGCCGAGGAGCCAGGGTCAGGTGAGGTGACGCTCCAGGACTCAGTGCCGTAGAACGTGCCGTTCACCCCGCCGTTCTGGTCCACACCCGGGCAGGAGCTCGGGTTGGGTTCAGAGACGCCAGCGGTCGTAACGAACGTGCCGGAGACGATCTTGGTCAGCGTGTAGGACCCATCGGTCTGCGGCTGCACGGTGATAGTGGCGTTGTAGGTGTCGGTCGCCCAGTTGTTGCCACAAGTACCCGAGTCCGGGCCCGAGGTTCCGGCATACGAGTGCACCAGCGGACTGCTGATACCAGGATCGCCAGTCGCCCCAGTGGATCCGGTCGCGCCTGCAGGACCGGGGGCGCCGGTCGTGCCGGTCGCGCCTTTGGGTCCGGTGGCTCCCTGACCACCCGCGACCCCAGAGTTGCCGTTGAGTTCTCCACGCACGATCGAGCTGAGCTTGGCCAGACCGACCGAGCCCTTGCCGAGCTTGGGGTTGGTCACCGCGCCGTTGGCGATGTTCTTGGTATGAACAAGCAGATGGGTCGCGGCGACCGCGGACCCACCGCCGACCGCCAGAAACAGCGCGACGGCGCTGAGGGCCGTCGCGGGCGACGGCCTGTGCTTGAGATGCTTCATGAATCCTCCTCGTTCGTTTGCTTGTGCCGCGACAGCACCCAATGACTCAGGTGCTCTCGCCGCACTTAGCGGAGTACCAACTTGCTTTTCGACCGCTCGATCGTCCCGTAGAACTTGCGGGACGTAGAGGGGTCAGGACCGACGAAGTGCACCTGCTCGCGCTCGGGTAGACCGGACGCGGCGCCTCCGTACTCAGATCCGGACGGGCTAATTGCCTCGACGTAGACCGTGCTGGGGTCGGCGGCGATGGCCTCGCGGACCTGCTTCTTGCTCTTAGACGGACTGTAGTCGGCTAGCTACAAACCCTGCATAAAGCGCCGCTTGCTTTTGGGTTAGAGCCTGATGGGAAGGCACTTACTAGGCGCTCGGGGGTCGGACCCGAGATGACGACCATCCGCCTAACCACTACTTAGCTACGTGGAGCCCAGATGAAGACTGGCGCCACGTCCAGCGCGCTAACGAGCGGTGGAACGTTCACGCCGGTCAGCACGGTCAGCACTCCGACCGCGATCCCTGCACCGATGACGGATGCCGAGAGTCCAGGCCAGGCGCTCACGGCGTTTCTCGATCACCATCAAGCGAGGCAGTGGATGCCCGCGGCCACGACAGTCACTGCATCCTCACACTGCCACTGTGATCCTGCTCGGATCTCCGGGAAACCAGATCGAGCCTTTGAGGTCAAGACCGATCCGGACTCGTTGGCGTGCTTTGACAGAGATGGCGATGACGACGACGAGTCCCCGGCCGTGCCGCGTCCGCGGCGCCCAGCGGGGCGGCGAGGCGGTCGCGCGCCGGCGCGGGTTCGAGTGGCTGGCGCGCGCCGGGCTGGTGGCCCGGGGGTCGTTTACGGCATAGTCGGGGTTCTCGCCCTCAACCTCGCGGTCGGGTCTGGCGGCACAGCGACGACCCGCCGACACAGGTCTGTTCAGGCCGCTGCTGCTCTGGCTCTCGGCGAGACCGGAGCGGAAGCCCTGATCGATGGCGCGATGCGGCTCGACGTGGCCGCCTGTTCGTGAATCCAGCACTGAGCTCATGATCAACCACTCGCTCGGTTTCTCGCGCACTGCGGAATCAACTCAGGGCCCTGCGTGCCTAAGGTAACCCCCCCGCGTCCCCAGAGATTGCGCGGTGGCCCTGCTCGTGGCGTCGAGCAGTACCGGCCAGCGCCGGCCTTCGGCGCCCTGCTTTGGCGTCGACGCGGGCATCCAGAGATTCGCGATCAGGGCCAGGGTCGGCTGCCCGTCACGCCACGTGACCCGCCGGGCTCGACGATTCTCGGCGGCCACGGTTGTTCTAGCGGAAAACAAATTGGCGACTCCGCGGGGACACCCGCGGGCTTGATGGAAGGCGGCTCGGCTTCCTGTGTGCCGCGTCGCGACTGAGTTCGCGCCGCGCTGAGCGGTTGGGGGATACCGTGGGTACCGATGGAGAGATCCCGATGGCGACCGGTGTGGGGGATCGATGGGCGCCTGTGGGATCCCTCCGTGGCTGTCGTCGTCTATGGCTCGAGCACGATCCGTGCGGCGACGCGGCCGGCCTCGACGTCGGCGATGGCCTCGTTTACTTGGTCGAGCGGTCGCGTTTCGCGGATCACGGTTGTCTTGCCGGCGTGGTGCAGCTCGAACACCTCGCGGAGGTCTTTTCGTGTGCCGACGATCGAG
>DATNKY010000761.1:0-6525 GCA_035603155.1 Solirubrobacteraceae bacterium | reverse complement strand
ATCGCGGTCGCGCGGCTGCGCGAGCTGGCCCCCGCGCTGCGAAGGCTGGTAGTTCAACGACTGGCCGACGAGGCGGCGGGCGCGCCGGCCGCGGGGGTGGCGCGGCGAGCCGGCGAGATCGCGTCGCTCTCCGAGCACGGGACGGCGTCGCTTGACCTGCCCCACGGGGTGCGCGCGACCGCCCGCGACGGCGTTGTGCGTTTCGGCCGCACGCCCCGGCCAAATAGACTGGATCCGTGAGCGATGATGGAGCGATCGGGGAGATCCTGGTCGGAGCCGACGATCTTCAGCGCCGTGTGGGCGAGCTGGGCGCGGAGATCTCGCGCGACTATGTGGATAAGGACCTGCTGCTGATCGGGGTGCTGAAGGGCGCCGTGTTCTTCGTCTCGGACCTGATGCGTCACCTCGAGGTCCCGGTCGAGGTCGACTTCATGGCGGTCGCCTCGTACGGGACGACGACCAAGTCCTCTGGCGTGGTGCGGATCCTCAAGGACCTGGACGCCGCGATCGAGGGTCGCGACGTCCTGATCGTCGAGGACATAGTCGACTCGGGGCTGACGCTCCAGTACTTGCTGCGCAATCTCGACGGCCGCAATCCAGCCTCGCTCGAGGTCTGCGCGCTGCTGATCAAGCCCGAGCGCCGAAAGGTCGACTTAAAGACCAAGTACGTCGGATTCGAGATCCCCAACCGGTACGCGATCGGGTACGGGCTCGATCATGCCGAGCGCTACCGCAACCTTCCCTACGTCGCCGCGTTGAAGGAGTGAAAGCCCTGATTCAGCCGTGCTTAGCTGCACTTAAGGCCCAAACCCAGGTGCTACGCTTGCAACTCTCCGGTGCGACTCCCATCGAGATAATGCGCGTAGCCGGCACCAGCAACGGGATCATTTCATGAGCAGGTTCTTCAAGAGCGCCGCGTTTCCGATTCTGATTGTCGTCGTCCTGGCTTTCTTCGCTCAGAAGCTGATCGGCGGCGGCAGCAAACAGCCGAGCTACACCTTCGGGCAGCTCGTTCAGCAACTCGACAACGGCCAGGTCAAGAGCCTGTCGCTCGACCAGAAGCAGAACAGCGCCTCGGTCACGCTCGACAACGGCACGAAGTACTCGGTCGGCTATCCCGACAGCTACGCCAACACGCTGATCAACGAGGCGATCCATGAAGACAGTGGCGGCCAGACGGTCAACGTCCAGAGTAAATCCAGCAACGGCTGGCTGTCGCTGCTGACCTACGTGCTCCCGTTCCTGTTGTTCATCGGCTTCTGGATCTTCCTCATGAACCAGGTCCAGGGCGGCGGCTCGAAGGTGATGTCGTTCGGGAAGTCGCGGGCCAAGCGAATGTCGGTCGATTCGCCCAAGATCACCTTCCGCGATGTCGCGGGGGTCGACGAGGCCGTCGAGGAACTGCATGAGATCAAGGAGTTCCTCGAGAACCCGAAGAAGTTCCAGGCGCTCGGAGCGCGGATCCCCAAGGGCGTTCTTCTGTACGGCCCACCGGGCACCGGCAAGACGCTCCTCGCGCGAGCGGTCGCAGGGGAAGCGGGCGTCCCGTTCTTCTCGATCTCGGGCTCTGACTTCGTCGAGATGTTCGTCGGCGTCGGCGCCTCGCGCGTGCGTGACCTGTTCGAGCAGGCCAAGCAGAACAGCCCCTGCATCATCTTCATGGACGAGATCGACGCCGTTGGGCGCCACCGCGGCGCGGGACTCGGCGGCGGCCACGACGAGCGCGAGCAGACGCTCAACCAGCTGCTCGTCGAGATGGACGGCTTCGAGATGAAGGACAACATCATTCTGATCGCTGCAACCAACCGGCCGGACATCCTCGACCCGGCGCTGTTGCGTCCCGGCCGTTTCGACCGCCAGATCGTCGTCGACCGGCCCGACCGCCTCGGCCGCAAGAAGATCCTCGAGGTCCACACGCGCGGCAAGCCGCTGGCGCGGGAGATCGACGTCGACGCGCTCGCGGGTCAGACCCCCGGCTTCACCGGCGCTGACCTCTCAAACCTCGTCAACGAGGCGGCGCTGCTCGCCGCTCGTAACGGCAAGCGCGAGATCACCCAGATCGAGCTCGAGGAAGGGATCATGCGCGTGATCGCCGGGCCGGAGAAGAAGACCCGCGTGATGAGCGAGAAGGAGCGCAAGATCACGGCCTACCACGAGATGGGACACGCGATCGTCGGCCACTACCTCCCCAACTCCGACCCGATCCACAAGATCTCGGTCATCTCCCGCGGTCAGGCTCTCGGCTACACGATCTCGCTCCCGGGCGAGGACAAGTTCCTGACCACGCGCGCGGAGCTCCAGGACACGATGGCGATGACGCTCGGCGGTCGGGCCGCCGAGGAGCTCTGCTTCAGCGAGATCACCACCGGCGCCTCGAACGACCTCGAGAAGATCACCGCGACCGCAAAGCAGATGGTGATGCGGTTTGGAATGTCCGAGAAGCTCGGCCCGCGGGTGTTCGGCCACGACCACGGGCAGCCGTTCCTCGGCCGCGAGTTCAGCGCCGAGCCCGACTACTCGGACGAGATCGCGCGGGAAATCGATGACGAGATCCGCCGGATCGTCGAGACCGCCCATGTGCAGGCGCGCGACATCCTGACCCAGCGGCGCGCCTCGCTCGAAAAGCTGTCCGAGATCCTGATCAAGCGCGAGACGATCGAGAAGGAGCAGTTCGAGGCGCTCCTCGACGGTCAGAGCGAGGCGGACGTGTTCGGCTCCGAGGCCCCGGCCCCGCCAGAGGTCCCGTCCGTCACCGGCACGCCCGAGCGTGCCCGGCCAGATTCTCCACGCCCGCTGCCGCGTCCCGGCCTCGCGGGCGGCACCGCCGAGTAGCTCTCAGCGCGCGCCGCCGGCTAGCCCGCAGCGCGCCGCCGCCGGGTAGCCCGCAGCGCGCCGCCGCCGGGTAAGGCTCGGCGGCCAGCAAGGTTCGGCTTGCCCGCCCAGCCAATGGCGAGCGCCGCCCCCGACGCCGCGCGCCCGAACCGAACCGAACCAGCGTCCCGACGGCCACCCACCCTGCAAAACGTGGAAAATCCGTCGCCCCGGATCGGATCTTCCACGCAATGCGGCGCCGGCGGGACGGACGTGGAAAATCCAAACGCGCGCGACGGATTTTCCACGCAATGCGCGGCGGCGACGGGCGGCGAGGGGGTGCCGGCCCGAGGCTGGAACCGACGACGGTGTGGGTCAGACCCTCCCGGCGGCCCGAGCGAGATCATCGCCGACCGACGGCGCGCCCGGCAGCGGCGGGTTGAGCCCATATGCGTGGCACCTGGCCAGCCCGGGGTCCAGGCCCGGTGCCGGATGAAGCTTGGGCGGCTTCATGAAGGCGGGCCTGCGGAAGTCGAAGTAGTCGGTCATCGAATGGGCGTTGGCGTCGCGGAACGTCATCGCCGGCAGGTTCCACTTACGCTCGATGAACGCCGTGACCGAGGTGTGGTCCTGGACGATCCTCGACGTGTAATTGGCCTTCGCCCACGGCGACACGACGAACAGCGGGACCCGGAAGCCGTAGCGGTTGAAGGTGCCCGGGAGCAGCGGCGTCGTGTCTCCCGGCGGCGGGATCGGCCCGATCGAGTCCGGCGCGATCGCGCGGGGCGGCGGGACGTGGTCGTAGTAGCCGCCGTGCTCGTCGTAGTTGATGAACAGCGCGGTGCTCTTCCAGGTCGGGGCCTTCATCAGCGCGCGCACGATGGTGGCGACGAACTCCTCGCCGACCTGGATGTCCTGCGGGTCCTCCTCGGAGGTCGTCGTGTAGTTGGGGTCGAGCATCGTGAACGGCGGCAGCTTGCCGGCGGCCGTGTCGGTGTAGAACTGAGAGATCGGGTGCTGGCGAGCGGCGTTCGCCTGCGCCGGGATCAGCAGATAGCTCGGGATGTCCTCGGAGTAGACGCCCCAGTCGATCCCCTGCGCGGTCAAGCGCTCGAAGATCGTTCCGTTGGCCACCGGCGTCGTGACCGACTGCACCGTGTTCGTGGCGACGAGCCCCGACGAGGTTCCGGCGAACATGTAGCGGCGGTTGGGATCGGTCTGGCCCAGCAGCGAGCAGAAGTAGCGCTCGCCGATCGGGAAGTGCTTGGCGAGGGAGTAGGTGAACGGAAGATCGGTCTCGTCCCAGAACGCCATCGCGATCGGTCCGCTGGCGTTCACGAAGCCCGAGTTGCGGCCGTTCGCGTACGAGATGTGAGAGGCGTTCCAATTCTGTCCGGGGGCGCCCGTCAGTTGGCACGGCGAGGGGAGGTGCGTGGCGAAGATCCGCTGTCCCGCCGGACCAGGGTTGGAGTTGGTGACCCGACCCTTGCGGCGCGCAAGCCCGTCCACGTGCCCGCGACCAGGCACCTGGTACGGGACCATCCCGAGCAGGTTGTCGAACGAGTGGTTCTCCATCATCAATACGACGATGTGCTCGATCTTCGGCATGCTCGGATGGCCTACCGGGAGGTGCGGGAACGGGAGGCTGTCGGGCTTTCGGATGCCCGCTGCCGCTTGCGTGACCGGCTTTGCCCAGGCGGGCAGCCCGGTCGACGCCAGCAGGGCGGCGCCGCCGGCGGCTCCACGGAGCAACGTGCGGCGGGTGACATTTGCGGTGGGGGATTGCATGGGCGCGGTGTATATCAACTGCCCGCCACCGCCCGGCCCGTTTGCGGGCACCGATCCGGCCGGCGGTAACGTGATCGTCACATGAAGTCCGATACGCCGCTGCGCTCCAGCCGGATCCTGCTCTCCGCCACCCGCGTTTGGCTGCCGCTCGGGATCGCCGCGGCGGGCGTCGTGTTGATCGTGATCGGCCACGCCAGCGTGTCTGACGAGACCAACAGCCACACGCTCGAGTCGGGCGTCGGCGTCGCGCTGTTGATCGCGGCGGTGATCGTGTGGATGATCAACTGGATGTTCAGGATGAGCGTCGAGAGCAACCGCGACCGTGAGGAGGAAGAGCGCGCCCGCGAGTTCTTCGACATCCACGGCCACTGGCCCGACGAGGAGCCTTGATGGGGAGCGCCGTCGCGGCCGCCGCCGCGAATGAATTTCAGCTGATGGGCGTCGTCAACGTGACGCCCGACTCGTTCTCGGACGGAGGCCTGTACCTGGACGTCCGCGCGGCGATCGCACACGCGCTCGAGCTCGAGCGCGCCGGCGCGACGATCCTCGACGTCGGCGGCGAGTCGACCCGGCCCGGCGCGAGCCCGGTTGCGCAGGCCGAGGAGCTGCGCCGCGTGGTGCCCGTGCTCGAGGGGCTGCGAGCCGCCGGCGCGGTGGCGCAGATCTCGATCGATACCTCGAAGGCGCCGGTCGCGACCGCGGCGATCGCCGCCGGTGCCACGCTCGTCAACGACGTCACCGCGCTGCGCGGCGACCCGGAGATGGTCGACGTGGTCGCGGCGGCGGGGGTTGACTGCTGCCTGATGCACATGCTCGGCGAGCCGCGCACGATGCAGCGCGACCCGACCTACGACGACGTCGTCTGCGACGTCAAGGCGTTCCTCGAGCAGCGGCTCGAGTTCGCCGTCTCGCGGGGAGTGGACGAGCGCAGGATCGTGCTCGATCCCGGAATCGGATTCGGCAAGACGACCGAGCACAACCTCGAGTTGCTGCGGCGTCTGGACGAGATCGTCGCGCTCGGGCGCCCGGTCGCGATCGGCACCTCGCGCAAGTCGTTCCTCGGCAAGATCACGGCGAGGCCGGTCGAGGATCGCATCGCCGCGACGATCGCAACGAACGTGGTGGCGTACACGCGTGGCGCGCGCGTGTTCCGCGTCCACGACGTCGCTCCGCTGCACGACGCCCTGGCGATTACGGCTGCTACGGTCAAACGCCCATGGGCGACGCCGACGAGTTCGACGACCTCGACGACGTAGACGACGAGGAGGGGGGCTCCGAGCCCGAGGTCACGATCGAGATCAGTGGCCTGTCGCTGTACACGCACCTCGGCGTCACGGCCGCGGAGCGCGAGCTCGGCCAGCGGTTGCTGATCGACATCCGGATCGACGTCGGCGAGTGCGACGCGACGATCACCGACCGGATCGAGGACACAATCGACTACGGCCAGGTGTGCGAGCTCGCGAACCTTGTCGCCCACCAGCGAACCTACAGGACGCTCGAGCGCCTGTGCGCGGCGATCGCCGAGCAGCTGCTCGAGCGTTACGACACCGGCGCCGTGTGGATCAAAGCCGCCAAGCCCGAGCCGCCGCTGGCGCTGCCGGTCAGCGAGGTGTCGGTAGAAGTGTGGCGCGAGGCGGCCGGGTGACCCGCGTGCGGAGCGGACGCGAGCGCCGCCCCGCAAGGTGAAGCGACCGGGCTTTCTCGGGCTCGGCTCGAACGTCGGCGACCGCCGGTCTGCACTGGAGGCGGCGGTGGCGGCGCTCGTCGAGCACCCGATCACGGTGCTCGCCTCATCGTCGGTGTACGAGACCGAGCCCGTCGGTCTGGTGCTCGACCAGCCCGAGTTCTACAACGCGTGCCTGCGCATCGAGACCGAGCTCGAGCCCGAGCCGCTGCTCGATGCCTGCAAAGCGGTCGAGCGGGCCG
>DATNKY010000165.1:0-15745 GCA_035603155.1 Solirubrobacteraceae bacterium | reverse complement strand
CGCGCCACCAGGGCGGCATGCGACGCCTTGCCGCCCTCGCTGGTCAAGATTCCCTTGGCGGCGTGGAAGCCGGCCACGTCCTCGGCGTCGGTGAACGGGCGCACGAGGATCACGTCGCGGCCCTCCTCGGCAGCCGCGACCGCATCGGCGGCGGTGAACACGACCGTCCCCTTCGCGGCGCCGGGCGACGCGTTCACGCCCGTCGCGAGGACGTTGAAATCCGCCGCGGGGTCGAACGTCGGGTGCAGGAGCGCGTCGAGCGCGCCCGGGTCGATCGTCATCAGCGCCTGCTCGCGGCTCAGCAGCCCCTCCGCGACAGAGTCGACGGCGAACCTCACGGCCGCCTGCGCGGGGCGCTTGGCGTTGCGCGTCTGGAGCATGTACAGACGCCCGTCTTCAACGGTGAACTCCGTGTCCTGCATGTCCTCGTAATGGCGCTCGAGCGTGCGCAGGATCTCCATCAGCTGCGCATGAGCCTCGGGCAGCCATTGCTCCATCTCGGAGATGTCGCGCGGGGTGCGGACGCCCGAGACGACGTCCTCGCCCTGGGCGTTGGGCAGGAAGTCGCCGCTCGGCTCGGGCGCGCCGGTCACCTCGTCGCGCGAGAACGCGACCCCCGAGCCCGACGTGTCGCCCTTGTTGCCGAAGACCATCTGCTGGACGTTGACCGCCGTACCCCAGTCGTCGGGGATCCGGTTCAGCCGCCGATAGGAGACCGCGCGGTCGCCGACCCAGGAGTCGAACACGGCCCGGATCGCGAGCCGTAGCTGGTCGGCCGGGTCCTGCGGGAAGTCCTCACCGGTGTGGTCGCGGTAGATCGTCTTGAAGGTCGCGGTCAGCTCGGCGAGCGCTTCCACGTCGAGCTCGGTGTCCTGGGTGACGCCGCGCTCGCTCTTGGCCGCCTGGATCGCGTCCTCGAACAGCTGGCCCTCGATCCCACGCGAGACGTTGCCGAACATCTGCACGAACCGGCGGTATGAGTCCCAGGCGAAGCGCTCGTTGTCGGTGGTGCCGGCGAGCCCAACGACCGACTCGTCGTTGAGTCCCAGGTTGAGGACCGTGTCGAGCATCCCCGGCATCGACTCGCGGGCACCGGAGCGGACCGACACGAGGAGGGGGTCATCGCCGTCGCCGAGGCGCTTGCCCGAGCGCTGCTCCAAGCTTTCGAGTGCGGCGGCTACCTGCTCGGCCATGCCCTCGGGCTCGGTCCGGTCGGCACGCATGTACTGGACGCACGCCTCGGTCGTGATCGTGAACCCCGCCGGGACGCGGTCAGCACCGAGCACTCGGGTCATCTCGGCGACGTTCGCGCCCTTGCCACCGAGCAGGTCCCTCATTTCCTTCGATCCGTCGGCGAAGTCGTAGACCCACCTGGACATCAGACCGCGATCCTATCCGGGATCGAGGCACGCCCGGCAAACCGGCCCGTGTCACTGATCGACGTTCGCGTCTCGCGGTCCGTCCGCGCCACCTCAGATACTGAATTCGTGATCGCGTTCGAGTTCGCGACACGCGAGTACAGGTTGACCGACGATCAGGCCACCGTGCTCGCCGAGAGCCTTCGCAACTACGCGAACGGCAAGCTCGCCGACGATGTCGCGCTGGGGCAGCGATTGAGCGGCAACCGTGACTGGACCGACGGCGCGCTCGCGCTGGCTGACTTCATCGAGGAGGCGCTGGTCGGAAACCTGCCCGGGCCGCTGCCGCTCGAGGGCAAGGCGGCGTCGTCGATGTTCTGGGCGCTGCGTTTGATGCACGGGCTGCGCGAATCGGCGGACCCGACCGATATGGCCGCCCTGCGCGACGCGCTCGGGATGCAGTTCGTCGCGTAGCTAGCCGACGCGCGACCGGGTCGATCTGTCCTCGGCGGGCGGGCACAAGTGACCCGGGCTGGGGGCCGCGGCCGATCTGCCCTGTGTAGGGGCTGGCCAGCGACCCGGGCTGGGGACCGGGGCCGATTTACCCCTTGTACGGCCGGACCAGCGACCCGGGCCTGAGACCCGGCCGATCTGCCGCCTGCGCAGGGACTATTACCGGTCCAGGCTCGCGCGACAGCTCGGGCCGTGGACGCTAACTCGTGTCCGAGTAACGGTCGCTGGGCCAGACGTCTGCCGGTGCCCGGTTCTCGGGCTAGGCGACCGCCGGGTGCCGGGTCGCCTCTGCGAGCTCGACGGGGTTGTGCTCGGCGCTCGCCTGAAACGCCGAGCGCCAGGCGCGCCAGTAGCGCTCGACCCGCTTGCAGAACCGCTTCGGGCTCTCCGCGAAAACGCGGTCACCGAGCGCGAACGCCTCGTCGCGCAGCTCCTCCTCGCGGTGTTCGATCAAGCCGTGCAGGGGTTCGAGATCGTCCGGGACGGTGTGCTCGAGACGGCCGATCGCGTCGTCGAGGAGCGCCAGATCGTGCACGCCCCCGAGCGCGTCTGCGAGGCGGTGGGCGTCCTTCGCGGCGCCGCCGAGGATGCCGGGGCTAAGCGGCTTCAGCAGTCTCAGGTGGTACCAGACGTCCTTGCTGCGCTTGCGCCACTCGTGCATCCGCTCGCTGCTCGGACGTTTGCGCGCCCGGCGCATCGCCTTGCGGCCGCGCTGGTAACTCCGCGCGAGCCCGTCTGCGATCGCCGGCCAGCCGGCGTCAGCGGGATGCCAGTCGTCGACGCGCGCGACCATCCCGCGCAGCCGTTCGGCCACCTCCTCGGGCATGCCCGACGCGAGCAGGGCACCACGGGCAAGGTCGCGCTCCGCAACGAGCCGCTCCCGGACGACGTCGACCGTCTGCTCTGGAACCTGGCCCGCGTAGCGCTCAGCAAGGTCGTCGAGCGCGGTCACCAACGCATCCGCCTCACGGCTGCCGCCGAGCTCGTGGGCGATCGCACGCAGCTCGCCGTTCTCGGCCTTGCGATCGCGGGGGTCCAGCCCGGCAGCGGCCAACCGCAGCAGCGAGCGCTCTTTCTTGATCGCTTTGCGTGCGTCATGGATCGTGTCGACCGGGTCGGTCTCGAGGTCTGCGGTGATGCGATCGATCGCGCCTTGCAGTTGCTCGCGCGAACACCGTCGCAGATTGACGTCAAGCGTCTCGTCAACTTCGAATCGATATGGCATAAATAAGGCGTACCCCGGGCGCCCGGGAGTCAATCGGTCAGGCCGTGGTCGTCGAGAGGCCGCGCGGTTGTAGGTCCATCGCGTCGGCCAGGAGTTCGTACGAGCGCCGCCGGGCGGCGTGGTCGTACGTGATTGTCACCACGATCACCTCGTCGGCGGCGTAATCGCTCGCGAGCTCCTCCAGCTGGACGCGGACCTTCTCGGGGGAGCCGAGGATCGCGCGCCGGTTGGGTACGTCGGCTCCCGGTGACTTGCCCTCGCGGGCCAGGAACGCGAGCGCCTTCTCGGGCGGCGGCACCGGGATCAGCTGGTTTCGACGTAGCAGCGTGAACGACATCCGGCTGCTGGACGCGAGCTCGACGGCCTCCTCTTCGGTCGGCGCGCACAACACCCAGGCGGCGACCGCGGTACGCGGCGCCTGCAGGTCGCGGACGGGCGCAAATCGCTCCCGGTAGAGCTTTGCGATCTCGCTGCCATCCGGGTTGATGAAATCGGCGAACGCGTAGCGCAGGCCGAGCTCGCCGGCCCAGATCGCGCTCTGCGGCGATGAGCCGAGCAGCCACGGGATCGGAAGCTCGGGCCGTCCCGGGAGCGTCTTGGCGAGATGGCGGAAGGGGTGGTCGGCGGGGAGCGCATCCTCGAAGTAGGCGAGCAGCTCGGCGAGCTGCTGGGGGAAGTCGTCGGGCGAGGCCTGGCGGCGGTCGCGCTGCAGCGCGAACATCGTCAGCGGATCGGTGCCGGCGGCGCGGCCGAGCCCGAGGTCGATCCGGCCCGGATACAGGGCCGCGAGGATCGTGAACGACTCGGCGACCTTGAGCGGGCTGTAGTGGGGGAGCATCACGCCGCCGCTCCCGACCCGGATCGCCTCGGTGGCCGACGCGATCGGCCCGATCAGCACCTCGGGACTCGGACCGGCGAGCATCGGGCCGCCGTGGTGCTCGGCGACCCAGTAGCGGTGGTAGCCGAGCTCGTCGGCCAGCCGGGCAAGGTCGAGCGTGTTGTGGAGGGCCTGCGCGCCGGTCGAGCCTTCGGCGATCGGCGATTGGTCGAGAACCGAGAGAAGCACTGCTATCGATGTTAGTCAGGGGGTGCATTCGGACCGTCGGGACGACGCGGTTCTCGCAGGTCCGCAACACCGATTGCTAGAAACCAGCCGCGATGCCACAAGTCGCTGATGATCTAAGGGAGGTGACCGCCACCCGTTACGTGACGCCGCTGCGCGAGGGTGGCTCGCTTCCCGGTCTCGTGGAGGGAGATGACGACGGTCTGTACGTCGCCAAGTTCCGCGGCGCGGGACAGGGTCCACGGGCGCTGATCGCCGAGGTGATCGTCGGCGAGCTGGCGCGCAGCGCGGGGCTGCTGGTGCCCGAGCTCGTGACGATGCAGATCGACGCGCGTCTCGGCGCGGCCGAGCCGGATCCGGAGATTCAGGACCTGATCACGGCCAGTGAGGGCGTGAACCTCGGCGTCGACTTTTTGCCCGGAGCGCTGCCGTACTCGCCGGCCCGCGCGTGGCAACCCCCGGCCGAGCTGGCGGCCGACGTCGTGTGGCTCGACGCGTTCGCGACCAACGTCGATCGCACGGCCCGCAACCCGAACCTGCTGCTGTGGCATGAGCGGCTGTGGCTGATCGATCACGGCGCCGCGCTCTATCTCCAGCACGGCGGCCTCGATCCGGCCGCGCACGCGGCGCGCCCGTTCGCGCAGATCGCCGATCACGTGCTGCTGCCCCACGCAGGCTCGATCGTCGACGCCGACGCGCGGATGCGGGCAAGGATCGACGACGAAGCGATCGAGGCGGCGGTCGCGCTGGTGCCCGACGAGTGGTCCGCCGGCGCCGACGACCCCGAGGTCTACGTCGAGTACCTGCGTCGGCGCCTCGCGACCGGCGGCTTCGTCGAGGAGGGCGAGCGTGCCCGAGTCGGACGGTAGCCCGTTCACATACCTGATCGTGCGCGTCGTTCCGAGCGTCGAACGCGGCGAGAGCCTGAACGTCGGGGTTGTTCTGTTTTGCCGCCAGCGCGGGTTCCTGGGCGCGCGGGTCGCGCTCGACGAGGCGCGCCTGGGCGTGCTGGCGCCGTCGGTCTCGGCAGCCGAAGTGGAGGAGCACCTGGCCGCGCTCGTGCGGGTCGCCGAGGGTGACCCGGCGGCGGGCCCGATCGCGGCGCTCGATCAGTCCGAGCGGTTCGGGTGGCTGTCGGCAGCGTCGAGCACGATCGTTCAGCCGTCAGAGGTCCACACCGGCCTGTCCGCTGATCCGGCGCAGACGCTCGACACGCTGTTCGAGCGGCTCGTCGCGCCGCCAGCCTGAGCCCGGAGGACCGGGCCAAGGCGTCGGGCGGAGATCCGGCCCAAGGCCGTGCACCGCGACGCGGTTGGCCGAGACGCGGCGCCCGCAGGTACGGCGGTCAGGCGATCGAGGTCGCGGCCTGCGCCGGCGCCTTCACCTCGTGGCCCGCCGTTCCGGCCGCCGGCTTCTCGTTGAGCTTCGCGTCGGCCGCATGGATGATCAGCACCGGCACACCCGCGTGGTTGAGCGCGTAATGGCTGACGCTGCCCAGCACCGATGCGCTGAACGCCCGTCGGCCACGCGAGCCCATCACGAGCAGGTCATGGGTGCCGGCGCGCAACTGCTCCATCAGTGCCTCGCGGATCGGCTTCTCGCTCAGGATCGTCGTGACCGAGATCGTCTGTGGGACTCGGTCGACGGCGGCACGCAGCGTGGCCTTGGCCTCGTCGCGCAGCTCGACGGCGAGCGGCTGCACCGCTGGGGCTGTCGCCGGGGTGCAGGCCCACGAAGGCGGTCGCGGGATCGAAGTCAGAAGAGTGAGTCGGGCGTTGCCGGCCGTGGCCAGGTCAATCGCTTCATCCAGGGCGCGGTCCGCGTGAATGGAACCGTCGACGCAGACCAGGATGTTGTGAAACATGGGAGTCACCCCGTTTCGACTTGATTAGCATGCCAAACATTAGCATGCCAACCGCCGTTGCTACGCTAGGAAGATGACGGTCGACTCGAGCCACTCGGATGTGGGCCAGGTGGACGACTTTCTTGTCTCGTTCGACGCGCTCGCACAGGCGGTCCGACGGGCTCGCGGCGCCCAGGCGCCAAGCCGCGACGAGACGTTGACGCTGTCTCAGCACGCACTGCTCCAGGGGCTGGCGAGTCGCGAGACGGCGCGGGTGCAGGAGCTCGCAAGCGAGGCTGGGATCGCGGCGTCGACGGCGACCCGGATCCTCGATGCGCTCGAGCGGCGAGCGATCGTCCGCCGGGCGCGCGCCGAGGAGGATCGCCGCGGCGTGACCGTGAGGCTGACCGACCTCGGTCGCGAGACGCTCAGCGGCCAGGACGCCTGGCTGCGCGGCCGTCAACGGGCGTTCTTCGACGCCTTGCCGGCGACCGAGCGCGAGCTGGCGCCCGACCTGCTGGTCCGGCTCGCGGCGCTGATCGACGAGCTCGCGGCCGGCCCCGCGTAACCAGACGGCGAGGCCCCCGGCGAACGGCCCAGGCGAGCCGGCCGATCGTGCCAACGCCCGCCGCAACCATGCGCATTCACAACAGAGCAACATAAGCGCCACACGGTCGTCACTCAGCGCCACGCGGGCCTTGGGATAAATCGGTACGTCGCTCGCCTGACGCCTCTTCTCCTCCTCGGGCGTCACGGCGGGCTTCGTTAGCGGCTCCGCGGACCGGCAGATAGCTGCGACTCGCGGTTGCAGCGCCGGTCTCGCGAGACTCGCCGGGCGCCTTTCTCCTCGGGCGTCCGGCGAGTCAACACCGCATGTCGGACGACCGGTGCCACCGCAGCTCCTCCGAGCACGACTGCGAGCGATCTTGCCCGACCCCCCCGTTTGTCGGGTTCTGGCGCCGAACACTGGCGCTTGCGGACCGGTTTGGGGAGCTTTGAGTGAGTGATCTCCGCACTCAGAGCAGAGCGCATGCCCAACGGTGGGTTAGAACCCATGCCGAGAACCGAATTTAAGGTGGAAGGGCGCGGGGGAGCGGCGATCGCGTCAGTCGGGATCAGCGTCCCTGCGAACGTGGTCTCGAGCGAGGAGGTCGGCGCCCGTCTCGGGGTCGCCGGCGAGTGGATCGTCCGGCGTACCGGAATCCGCTCGCGCCGGATCGCCGAGCCGGGCGAGCGGCTCGATGCGCATGCCGCTCATGCCGCCAGGCAGGCGCTCGCGCGGGCCGGGATTGACCCGCTCGACGTGGATCTGGTGGTCGTCGCGACCACCACCTCCGATGAGTTGATGCCGGCCGCCGCGCCCCTGGTCGCGCACGAGATCGGCGCCAGCCGGGCGGGCGCGTTCGACGTCGGCTCGGCGTGCACCGGCTTTCTTTCCGCGCTGGCGGTCACGGCCGCCCAGATCGAGGCCGGCCGCGCTCGCGTCGCAGTCGCCGTCGGCGCCGACCTGATGTCGCGGATCACCGACCCGTATGACCGCTCGACGGCGGCGGTGTTCGCCGACGGAGCCGGCGCGGTCGTGCTCCAACGAACGCGGCACGGCGGTCAGATAGGTCCGATCGTGCTCGGCGCCGACGGCGCGGGTGCCCAGCACATCTGCGCCAACCGCTCCGACGGCGTGATCCGGATGAGCGGCCATGAGACCTTCCGCGAGGCGGTCGCGCGGCTGACGCTGGCGACGTCGCAGGCCGCCAAGGCAGCGGACGTCGGGCTCGACGAGATCGACCTGTTCGTCTACCACCAGGCCAACGGGCGGATCCTGTCGGCGGTCGGAGAGCGGCTCGGCCTGGCGCCCGAGCGCGTCGTCGACTGCATCGGTGAGTACGGCAACACCTCGGCCGCGACGCTGCCGCTGGCGCTTGCGTTCAGCGAGCGCGAGGGGCTGCTCGAGCCCGGCGACCGTGTGCTGCTGGGAGCCTTCGGTGCCGGCTTCACGTGGGGTGCGACGGTAATCGAGTGGGGTGTGCGATGAGCCTCGCGCTGGTGCAGCGGACCGACGCGCCGGTGACGCCGCTGGAGCGGCTCGAGCTGCTCTGCGACCGTGGCACCCTGCAGCTGATCCGCACCGAGGTCAGCTCGCCGGCGATGGGGGAGAAGGCGCGCAACGGCGACGGAGTGCTCGGCGGCTCGGGGATGGTCGCGGGCCGTCCCGTGTTCTGCTATGCGCAGGATTCGAAGTTCGTCGGCGGCTCGCTCGGCGAGCAGCACGCCAACACGATCACCCGCGTGCTCGAGCTCGCCGACCGTGGCCGCGCACCGGTGGTCGGGTTCGTGTCGTCGGGCGGCGCGCGGATGCAGGAGGGGATCGCAGCGCTGGGCGGTTACGGGCGGATCTTTCAGCGAACGGTGGCGCTCTCGGGTCGCGTGCCTCAGATCTCGATCGTCAGCGGCCTGTCGGCGGGCGGCGGCGCCTACTCGCCCGCGTTGACCGACTGGATCGTGATGACCGAGCAGTCGAGCATGTTCCTGACCGGCCCCGCGGTCGTCCGTGACGCACTCGGCGAGCAGGTAGATGCGGAGGAGCTCGGCGGCACGCGCGTCCACGGACGAAACGGCGTTTGCCACTTCGTCGCCCGGGACGACTTCGACTCGGCGGCGCTCGCTCGGGAGCTGCTCTCCTACCTGCCCAGCCACCGCGACTTTGAGCCGCCCCGCGCGGAGCCGCGGCCGGCCGGTGGCCACGATCCGGGTGAGGCGGTGCCGCGCGAGTCGCGCAAGGTGTACGACGTCCGGACCGTTATCCGTGCAGTGGTCGACGATGGGGAGCTGCTCGAGATCTCAGCCGGGTGGGCCCGGAACATCGTCACCGCGATGGCGCGAATCGACGGCCGTCCGGTCGGCGTGATCGCCAACCAGCCGCGGTACCTCGGCGGCGTGCTCGACGTCGCGAGCTCGGAGAAGGGCGCGCAGTTCGTCTCCAAATGCAACAAGTTCGGGATCCCACTGCTGGTGCTGGTCGACACCCCCGGCTACATGCCCGGCACGCGCCAAGAGTCGGCCGGCGTGATCCGCCACGGCGCGGCCCTGGTGCACGCGTTCGCCGAGTCGACGGTGCCACGGGTCACGGTGATACTCCGCAAGGCGTTCGGCGGCGCCTACATCACGATGAACTCCAAGGACCTCGGCGCCGACTACGTGTTCGCTTGGCCCGATGCCCAGATCGGCGTGATGGGCGCCCGACCTGCGGTCGGGATCATCCATCGTCGCGAGCTCGCCGCCGCCGACGATCCCGACACCGAACGCGATCGCCTCGCCAGCCAGTACGCGCACCAGCAGCTGCGCCCGCAGGTCGCGGCCGGCTCCGGCTACATCGACGAACTGATCGAGCCCGCCGACACGCGTGCGCGACTTGCATGGGCATTCGCGTCGATGTCAGGTTCTCGATGACGCGGGTATTGAACGTCGATGACAGGTTCACGATGAGACCGGCGCTCGCGCCGATCGGAGCTGCACGATGAGCGCCGAGCGCGGCGGCGTCCTGCTGACCGGAGCCACGGGGTTCGTCGGCATGGAAGTGCTCGCACGCTACCTCGATCACAGCGATCGGCACGTCACGACGCTCGTGCGCGCGGCCGATGATGCCGCCGCTCGGGCGCGGCTTGACGCGGTGCTCGAGAACCTGTTCGGCGCCCGCGCCGGGCGGTATCGCGATCGAGTGGACGCATTCGCGGGCGACGTGGCGGCGCCCGGGCTCGGGATCGACCCGCGGACCCGCGAACGGCTCGCGTGCAGCGTCTCGACGATCATCCACAGCGCCGCGTCGGTGACCTTCGATCTCCCGATCGACGAGGCCCGCAAGATCAACGTCGCCGGCACGCGACGGATGCTCGAGCTCGCCGAGATGGCGAAGGAGTGCGGCGGTCTGGACTGCTACGGCCACGTCTCGACCGCGTACGTCTCCGGAACCCACGCGGGTCGGTATGCCGAGTCCGACTTCGATCTCGGCCAGGAGTTCCGCAACTCGTACGAGCTGTCGAAGTTCGAGGCCGAGCAGCTGGTTCGCTCGCATGAGGCGCTGCCGACCAAGATCCTGCGCCCGAGCATCGTCGTCGGCGATAGCAACAGCGGCTGGACGGCGGCGTTCAATGTCCTCTACTGGCCGCTGCGCGCCCTGTCACGAGGGCTGTTCGCGGCGGTCCCCGCCGACCCGGCGGCGCCCGTGGATGTCGTCTCGATCGACTACGTCGCCGACGCCGTCTACGCGCTCTGCGAGCAGGAGGGCGGCGCGGGGGAGACCTACCACCTGACCGCGGGCGCGAACGCCAGCACGATCGCCGAGATCATCGGACGGGCGAGCCGCTACTTCCGCAGGCCGGCCCCGGAGGTGCTCGGCCCCGAGGAGTTCGCCGCGCTGCCGCCGGCCAGCGTCGCCCAGGACTCGGCGCTCGCCGCGGGGCGCATCTACTTCCCGTACTTCTCGATCGACACCGTGTTCGAGGACATCAAGACCCGGGCGCGGCTCGAGCCGCTGGGGATCGTCGCCTCGCCGCTGCGCGACTACCTCGACCGCCTGCTGGACTTCGCCACGCTGACGCGATGGGGCAAGCGCCCGATCACGCGCGGCGAAGCGCTCGCCGGCTAGAGCTCCCGGGACCGACCGCACGCTCCGATCGACGGGCTGGTGCCGGTCTCAAAAGCGCGCGCTGGCTGAAAGCGCACCCCCACCCGGGGGAGCCGCCAGCGCCCGTGAAATCCTCCCCCCACCCGGGGGGTTGTCGGTGGCCCTCGGTTGTCCGCCCCGACCGCCGCGGGCAAGCTCGCAGCATCGACGCGCTCGCCGACATCGCGCGCTTCGCGCCCAACGACCCCGATGTGCTGGTCACCGCGTCGCTCGCGTGCCCGATCTGCCTGCACAGCGAGGACGTCCTGTGGGACGCGGCGTTACAGGGCTACGATGCCTCGGTGCAATGCCGATGCCCGACTTGCGACGTGCGGTGGCGGGTCTACCTGATGCCCGATCAGGCGCTTCGGCTCGGGCTGATGGCAAACGCGCACGCGAACGCCGCCTAACGCCGCACCACCCGTGAGCTCTGCAGCGCCCTCGGACGGGACGACCGGCGTCGGCATCGACGCACTCGAACTGTTCGTCGAGGTGCTGTCGCAATCGGACCCAAGGTCGGCGAGCTCGGACTTGTTCTACGACCGGTTGTGCGAGGCCGTCTGCCGGCTCGCACGGATGCGCCGGGCGATCATCTTCCGCTATGACCAGACGATGCGGCGCGTACGGGCGGCAGGCGCCCACGGGATGGATCTGGCGCAGTTCGCGCGGGCGCACGTGACGGTCGAGTCGGCCCCGATCGCGGCGCAGGCGCTGCGCGAAGACCAGGTCGTCGAGGTGGTCGGTGACGTCACCGGACAGGTCCCCGACGAGTACGCGGCGCTGGTCTCCGAGCCGGTCAGGCTCGTGTGCGCGCCGATGGCCGCGGGCGGGGTGGCGATCGGCGTGATCCTCGCCGACCGGTTGATGACCAGCCCGCCGCTCGACGAGGCCGACCGCAACCTGCTGTGGACCCTCGGCAAGGCTGCGGCGCTTGCATCGGTGGCCAGGATCTTCGCGGTCCAGTTTGAGACCGCGCGCCAGCTCGAACACCGGATCGACCTCGCGCGGGAGATCCACGAGGGCGTGATCCAGCGGCTGTTCGGGGTCTCGATGGCGCTCGACGGCGACGGCGAGCTCCCCGCGGATGCGCGCGAACGGTGCGCTAGCGAGACGCAGGCGGCGCTGAGCGAGCTGCGGGCCGCCTTACAGCGACCGCTCAGTCGCGCGCCGCGGGCCACGCAGACGACGCTGGTCGCGGAGGTCGAGCGCCTATCGCTCGCGCACCCGGAGGTTGGACTCGAGCTCGAGGTGACGAGCCCTGTACCGGCCGGGCTCGAGCCGCTCGCCCAGTCGGTGCTCCGAGAGGCGGTCCGCAACGCGCGCAAGCACGCCGCACCGACGCGAATGGATGTGCGTGTCCACGACGCCGCTGGGGCGTTCGTGCTCGACGTCATCAACGACGGCGTCACGGGCTCGCGCGGCCAGACCGGGATGGGGCTCAGGCTCGCGGCGCTCGAGGCTCTCCAGAGCGGGGGAGTGGTGGAGTTCGGCGAGCGCGAGCACGGTACGTGGCAGGTACGGCTGGTCGTGCCCCGCGGCGAGGACCACGGCGGCGAGAGCGCCGGCGGCGATGGCTGACGACGAGCGCAGCCCCGAACGGCTCAGCGTGCTCGTCGTCGACGACCATGACGTGGTCCACTGGGGATTTCGGCTGATGCTCACCCAGCAGCCCTGGGTCGAGCGCTGCCTCAGCGCCCACTCGGCCAGCGAGGCACTCGCGCTGACGGTTCGCTATCGGCCGCACGTAGCGCTCGTGGACCTGTTCATCGGCGAGGAGTCAGGCGCCGAGGTGTGCGAACGGATCCGTGCCGCGCAGCCCACCACGCGCGTGCTGCTGTTCTCGGGCGCGGGCGAGATCTCGCCCAGCGCCGCGCGTGCCGCCGGCGCCTCGGGGTTCGCGTACAAGGACTGGCCCGCGCGCCGGATCGCCGGCGCGGTTCGGCTCGTGGGCCTCGGCAAGACCGTGTTCGAGCACCACGAGCGGCCCGGCGCGATGGGGCTGTCCGATCGCGAGCGCGAGGTGCTCGAGTTGATGGCCTCGGGCAAGACGAACCCCGAGATCGGCGAGGCGCTGCATCTGTCAAAGCACACGGTCAAGGAGCACTCGAGCGCCGTCTACCGCAAGCTCGGCGTGCGCAACCGGACCGAGGCGGTCCAGCGCGCGCAGCGGCTCGGCCTGTTCACCTGAAGACCCGCGCGGGCTCCGAAAACCCCCGCGGGCACTACCGTTCAGTCATGGACCAATCAGATCGACGGAGGGCAAGCTGGACGCGGGCCTGAGCGAGATCGCGCGGTTCCTCGCGCAGCGGCCGCCGTTCGACGCGCTCGCGCCCGAGGAGCTCGCAGAGGTCGCGGCGCAGGCGACGATCGAGTTCCACCTCGCCGGCGCGATCATCCTGTCCGAGGACGGCGGTCCGGTCACGTTCCTGCGCGTGATCCACAGCGGCGCCGTCGACATCGCGCACGACGGCCACCTGCTCGACCTGCTCGGGCCCGGTGACACCTTCGGGCACTCGGCGATGCTGTCGGGCCTGCCGCCCGGCTTTGAGGCGCGGGCGGCCGAGGACACGCTCTGCTACCGGATCCCGGTCGCCGTCGCGCGTCCGCTGCTCGACAGCGCGCGGCGGCGCGAGCTCGCGGTCGGCAGCACTGACGGCGGCGAACCGGTGTCGAGGATGCTCCGCAGCGCGACCGTGACCTGCAAGCCCTCGGAGAGCATCGGGATCGTCGCCGAGCGGATGACCGCGGCGGGCGCCAACTCGGCGATCGTGGAGCTCGACGACGGAGAGATCGGGATCGTCACCGACCGCGATCTGCGCACCCGGGTGCTGGCCGCGGGACGGACGCGAGGCGCCCGGATCGATTCGGCGATGACCGCCCCGGCGTGGGTCGTTTCGCCTGACCGGATCGGCGCCGAGGTCCTGTACGAGATGCTCGAGCGCGGGATTCGCCACGCGCCGGTGGTCTCCGAGCGCGGACGGCTGATCGGCGTGCTCGAGGCCGCCGACCTGTTCGCCGCGCAGCCGCGCTCGTGGTTCGGGGCGCGCCGCGCGATCGCCCGCGCGAAGAACCTCGATCAGCTGAGCGCCGAGGCCGCACGGTTCCCGGGGCTGATGCTCGATCTGCACCGCTCGAACATCGCGCCGATCGAGCTCGCGCGCGTCCTCTCGGCGCTGGTCGACGCGGTCACGTGCCGGGCGATCGAGCTTACGCTGCCCGACGGCGGGCTCGCCGAGCGCGGCATCGTGTGGGTCGCTGTCGGCAGCCAGGCGCGGCGGGAATTGACGCTCGCGTCCAACGTTCGGGGCGCGCTCGTGTTCGCCGCCGACAAGCCGCCGCCGGTGGAGTGGGTGCAGAGCCTCGGGCCCGCGCTCGCGCGGTTCGGAGTCGAGCCGCCGGTCGTCGCCGACGACGCCGCCGGCTGGACGCGGGCGGCGGCCCAGGATGAACTCGCGCTGTCGGTGCTCGCCGACCGCCGCGCGCTGTGGGGAACGCCCGTCGAGCCGCTGCCGATCGTCGACGGGACCGCGCGCGACGCGCTGCTCGCCGCACTCGCCGCGCTCGCGTTCACCGACAGCACGCCGACGGGATTCGACGCCGACACCGTGCTGCGCCTCGGCGGCCGCCGCAGTGACCGCCTCGACCTGCGCCTGTCGGCGATCATCCCGATCGCGGCGATCGCGCGCTGGGCGGCGGCGGTGGCGGGCAGCGAGGAGGTCTCGACGCCCGACCGGCTGCGCGCTACGACGGCCGACGGCGTGCTGTCAGACGCGCAGGCGTCGACGCTCGCCGAGGCGTTCGAGCTCGCGCTCGAGGTCCGGATCGTCCACCAGCTCGAGCAGCTCGAGTTCGGCGAGCGGCCTGATGACCTGGTTGATCCGGTCACTCTGAGCCCGCTGACCCGCAGCTACCTGCGCGACGTCTTCAGGGCGGTCGGAGCGGTCACCCGGGAACTGCGCGGATGAAATTGCGGGCCAAGCCCGAGGGCGCCGCCGGGCGGTTCAAGGACACGCCGCAGCCGGCGCCCGACACGCCGTGGCGCGACGCCGCCTGGTGTGCCGTCGACCTCGAGCTGACCGGACTGGACGCGCGTTCGGATGAGATCGTCGCGATCGGCGCGGTGCCGATCATCGATGGACAGCTGATCCTCGGAGAAGCTCTGTACACGCTTGCGCGCCCTGAACGGCCGCCGAAGACTCCCGCCGTCCTGGTCCACAAGCTGCGGTCGGCCGATCTCGCCGATGCGCCGCCGCTGCGCGAGGCGATCGACAGCCTGCTCGACGTGCTCGCCGGGCGGGTGCCGGTGTTCCACACCGCGGTAGTCGAGCAGACCTTCCTCGGCCGCGCGCTGCGGCGGCGACATGTGCGCCTGCCGCCTGACGCCGACACCGAGGCGCTCGGCCGCGAGTGGCTGCGCAAACGCGACGGCGTCGCCCCGGCCGGGCTGTCGCTCGCCCGGCTCGCGTCGCTGCTCCACCAGCCGGCCGAGGATCCGCACCACGCGCTCGGCGACGCGCTGACGACGGCGAAGGCGTTCATCGCGCTCGCCAGCCACCTCGACGCCGGCCGCCCGCAGACTGTCGCGTCGCTGTGCCAGGTCTCGAAGCCGGTGCGCGCGGCGGCGCGGCGGTTCGGTCCCGGTTAGCTGCTCAGTAGAGCTGCAGGTAGTGGTCGAGCTCCCACTGCGTGATCTGCTCGTGGGCGGCCTGGGCCTCGCGCTGCTTGACGTCGACGAAGTAGTCGATGTAGTCCCCGTCACGGGTCTTGCCGAAGCCGGCGCGCAGGGCGGCGTTGCCGGCCAGCTCACGGGTGGCGTCGAGCAGGTTGGCCGGCAGCAGGTCGATCCCCTGCGCTTCGCGCTCGGCGGCGCTGAGCGTGTACAGGTTGGCCGAGTTCGGGTCCCCCGGGTCGAGTCCGCGCTGCACGCCGTCGAGACCCGCGGTCAGCATCGCGGTCGCGCCAAGGTACGGGTTGCATGACCCGTCGACGGTGCGATCCTCGATCCGGCCGGCGTCCGGGACGCGCAGCATCTGAGTGCGGTTGTTGTACCCGTAGCTGATGTACGCCGGCGCCCACGTTGCTC
>DATNKY010000426.1:0-9759 GCA_035603155.1 Solirubrobacteraceae bacterium | reverse complement strand
GCCCGGACGCTTGCCGTCAGCCGTTCGCGTTCCAGTAGGTCATGCTGCGCCGCGGCGCGGTCGATCAGCTCGTCTAGATTGACCGATGCGATCGCGGGGTGCTGATCGGTTACCTCTTTGAGCGCTTTCCATAGGGCCAGTTTCCCTTGGACTCCGAGCGCAAGGCTTTCCAGCGCCATAAAGGTGCCAAGCTCAGGCTCGCCTGAACTCACCCCCAGGAATTTGAGTCGGCTGGCCTTCTCGGTCACCCACGCGCCGGCCTGCTTGACTGGATTCCTGGAACTGTCCATGCTTCTCATCAGTGCGATCAGCGTTTGACGGTCCTCCTCGATCTGCGGCGCGAGCAGTTCCATCACCTCTCCGAGCGGCGTGCTCTCGTTCCGGGATCTGATCTGCTCGGCGAGATCGCTTCCAAGCATCGCGCCGGCCAGGTGATCGTTGAGATATACGTTCATCGCCTTATCAGGCATACGTTCTCCTTACATCGGTCCTGGTCGCCTACTCGGCAGGCTGGTCGATGACGAGCCGGTAGCGAACGTCAAGCCTTTCCTTGATCGGACATTGTCCGGTTAACCCTGCCCGCTGACGCCGCCGCCAAACGACTCTGGGACCGGGCAGAATGCGCGCGATGAGCCCTGACCCAGACGAATCTGGGGAGGCGGGCTCGAACGCCGGGCATGCGCAGCACGCACCAGTATCTGCAGGTCTTTGACCTCATCGGCGGTCAGCTCCGGCGAGTAGCTGCGTCTTGCCGGTGTCTGTTGACTGTGTGAGGGCGTCTGTTGATCATGTGTGTTCGTGGCCGGGGGCGGAACATTGGTGGGGCGCGATGAGGAGCTTGAGGCGATACGTCGCCTCGCGGCGGACGCCCATGCCGGCGGGAGCAGCATGGTCATCCGCGGCGCGCCCGGGCTTGGTAAATCTGCCTTGCTCAACGCGGTCGGCGACGAGCTGTCGGAGCGCGGCTGGCGCGTGTTGCAGACCCGCGGGGTGCCCTCGGAGCGGCGCTTGCCGTTCGCCGGTCTTCACAGGCTGTTGCGACCCATCATGGGTGACACGAGTCGGCTGTTTCTCTCGCAACGTATTGCGCTGCTTCGCGCGTTTGGCTTGGTGGATGGGCCGGCCCCCGGTCAGTTTCTGGTGGCGCTCGCGGCGCTTGATCTTCTTGCCGAAGCCGCGGCGGCGGAGCCTGTTCTCGTGCTCGTGGACGACACGCAGTGGCTGGATCGCGTGACTGCTGAGGTGTTGGGTTTTGTTGCTCGGCGGGTCGAGTTCGATCCCGTGCTGCTGCTCTTCGCGGTCCGCGAGGGTTATCGGGACCCGTTGGGCGACGGCGGACTGCCGGGTCTGCGTTTGACGGAGCTCGACGCGAGCGCGTCGGAAGCGGTCCTCGATGCCAACTCTCCCGGGCTGAGCGCGGCGAGACGCGCGATCGTCCTTGAGGCCGCCGCGGGGAACCCACTGGCGCTGATTGAGCTGCCCAAAGCGCTGAACGACTCATCCCGGCAAACGAGTCTCTCGGATGGCGACGTTCCGATGACCGATCGTCTGGAGCGCGCCTTCGCGGCAAGAGCCGAGGAGTTGCCACCGGTGGTCGGCGACCTCGTGCTTCTGGCGGCGCTCAACGACTCCGATAGCGTCGCCGAGGTCGTCGATGCAGGAACCGCGCTAGGCCACGATGTGAGCCTTGACGATCTCGGCGTTGCGATGTCCGCCGGACTGATCGTGCTCGATCAGACGGTCCTTCGCTTTCGCCACCCGCTCGTCCGCTCAGCAATTCATCGATCCGCATCGAGGACCAGAAGACAGGCTGCACACGGAGCGCTTGCCCGGGTTTCGATCGCTGAACCGGATCGGAGCGTGTGGCATCGCGCAGCGTCCATCGTCGGCCGTGACGAGGCCGTCGCGGCCGAGCTCGAGGAGGTCGCGCTGCGCGCGTATCGGCTCGGCGCGATCGACACGTCGGTGGCGGCATTCCGCCGGTCGGCGGAGCTCAGCGACGTATCGGCTAACGCGGGCAGGCGACTGCTCCGCGCGTCCGAGCGGGCCTTCGAATTGGGTGACGCTGATCTCGGCGAGCAACTGCTGCGCATGGCTTCCGTCGAGGCCTGCGATCGAGTGCTGCTCGAGTGGGTTCGAGAGGTGTCAGACGAACGTGTGATCGGCGGCGCCGACCGCGTGGATACGCTGATCGAGTTCGCCGAACATGCCCGTCGCGGCGGGGATGTTGATCTTGCGCTCAGCTTTCTTGATCGTGCAGCATCACGGTGCTGGACGGCCGATCTTGGCGCGGCGCCGGCCCAGCGGGTGATTGCTGCGACCGATGGGCTGCCAATCGACGTTACAGATCCGCGTCGCCTTGCGATCTGCGCTTACGCGTCTCCGTTTGACCATGGCGGGGAGATCATCGCCTCACTCGATCGTCTGGGCGTGAAGCGCACAGCGGACGTCGATGGGTTGCATCTGCTCGCGCGAGCAGCAGCGTGCGTCGGGGCATTCGATAAGGCCGAGATCTTTTGCACGGCGGCCGCGGGTCGCCTGCGTGAGCAGGCGCGACTTGTTCAGCTGGCCCAGGTCCTGGGCCTTCAGGCATGGGCAGCGCTGCGCCGGAGCCACTGGAGCGCGGCGAGTGCCGCGGCCGAGGAAGCGGCGCGCATGGCGCAAGAGACCCACCAGCCAAGGCTCAGGGCAGACGCGCTCGCGGCACAAGCCATGCTCGCGGCGATCCGCGGGGACTCCGACCTCGGCACCCGACTCAGCATTCAGGCCGAGGATCTGTCACAGGCGACGGGAACCAATATCACCAGGGCATTGATACAGAACGCGAGGGCGATGATCGCCGCCAGCGACGGCCGTCCGCTCGAGGCGTTCGAGCACCTATGGCGGATCTACCAACCCAAGGATCCGGCCTACCAGCGGATGCAGACGTGCTGGGCGATCGGCAGCCTGGCTGAATCTGCTGTCGCGAGCGGGCAGCGCGACCGGGCCGCCTCTGAACTCGTCAAGATCGAGGAGTTGGCGGCGAAGACCCCATCGTCTGGCGTGCATGTCGAGCTGCGCTATGCGCGCGCGCTGCTGGCCGATCGAGCAGCCGCTGAACCGCTCTATCTCGCCGCGCTCACTCCCGAGCTGAGCGGATGGTCATTCACCGACGCACGTGTGCAGCTGAGCTACGGCGCCTGGCTGCGTCGCGAGCGTCGCATCATCGACGCCCGTACACCGCTGCGCGCGGCAAGCGAAACGTTCGAGAGGCTGGGAGCACAAGGCTGGGCGCAACGAGCACGCCGCGAGCTTCGCGCCGCGGGCGAGGACATTCCACGGCGTCCTGCGGACAGCTGGTATCAGCTCACTCCTCAGGAGACACAGATCGCCACGCTCGTGGCCGAGGGCCTGTCCAACCGTGAGATCGGCAGACGTCTGTATCTCTCGCACCGCACTGTCGCCAGCCACCTGTACCGAATGTTTCCCAAGCTGGGCGTCTCGTCTCGCGCTCAACTCGCCCGGGTCGCCGCGGCCTCCGACGGCTGATCTGGTCGCGTTACCGGACAGCACTGCAGTCATTTCTCCAAGCATCGGTGCCAGGCGATTCGTAGCGTGGCGTTCGTTCCGCTAACCCCTGTCATGGAGGCCACAATGCACGATCAACGTCCCACACCCGGTCAGGACCGGCTCGAGCGGTTTGCCGTTGAGAACATCGAAGAGCGGGCAGTCGCACTCGACGGTGCAACGGCCAGCGATGGACAAAGCAAGCGCGAGGTCCTCGACTTCCTCGTCACCGAAGAGCAACTCGGTGTCGCCTTCGTCACCGCCGCGATCCAGAACGGGCCGGGAACGCCGTCAGAGGCCTTCCTGCCGGTGCTCTGCAACGCCGTGACGCAGGAGTACTACCACGTGGAGGCGCTCAAGGACGCCGGCGGCCACGCGCTCACGACGAAATACTGGTTCCCTGACGCGGCGTTCGACAACGGGGGCGTTGGCCTGTTCTCCACGCTCGAGATCGTCGAGACCGTGGAGATCAGTCTCTACCTGATCGGCGTCAGCGCCTTCGCCCGCGGCGGAGAAGCCTTCGGCGCCCGGCTATGCGCCGAGGCGATGGGAACCGAGGCCGTGCACAGAGCCCTCGTACGGTTCGCTCAAGGCGAACTGGGCAAGGATGTCGGCGTACCCAACGACGTCGGGTTCGAGAACTTCGACTGGCCAACCGTCGACGGCGTCCGTCAAGAACTCGAAAGCCTTGGCATCGGCTACGGACGCGAGACCTCGGCACCAGGGCGGTTCTACGAGTATCCCGGCGACCCGCTCGCCAACGGCATCGGGACCCCGGTGAGCCACACGACGCCGGCCTGAGCGACAACCACTGGGTGCCTCCCGGACGCCGCCATCCGGGAGGCAGCTGGCTTACCGAGCGCGGAGCTCAGCACGGGCGGCCAATAGCCTTATCGGAGATGCAGCCATCGACCCACCGGCTCGCCGCCGCCCTGGAGGCTGCCGGGCGAGGTGACTTTCCTGACGCTGACGGAGTCATCGAGGTACTCCCGCCGCCGCCTGGCGGAGCGATGGCTGTGGTGGCGTTCACCGCGCATTACCTGATCGCGACCTCCGTGTCCGAGGATTGGGTCCGCGAGCAGCTCCCGGGGGACGACCTCCGGGCACCAATGAGCCCTCGCTTTCTCAGTGCGTTGGGCGACAAGCTCGGCCGGCGCGATGATGGGATCGATCTTCTTCTTGCCGCCCGCGGCCTTCAAGGCAGGACAACGCTTCGCGAGACGACCGCCGGGGAACACCCTCGCGTGGCACGAGCCAACGCACGCCGCCAACACGTGCGCGTCTTCACAGATCCGACCGGCTCGGCGACGCTCATGCTCGGTCGTGGACTGGCGAACCGCGCCGAAATCGCGATCGAGATCGATCCAAATCACCGAAACGAGGGCGTCGCGCGACAAGCCCTGACCGAGGCTCGCCGACTCGCCGGAGCAGACCAGCTGCTCTTCGCTCAAACCGCCCCGGGCAACGCAGCGTCCATCCGCGCGTTCCTCACCGCCGGCTTTCGCCCGATCGGCAGCGAAGTCCTCTTCTTCCCACGCCACCCTGCGCCCGCTTGAACCACGGAGCCGCAGACTCGCCTCGCACGTTACGGCTCGTCGATGAGGATCGTGCGTGCCCAATCGGGGCCGGCAAGGTCGGTGATCGCCGATTCCCGTCCCTCGACGAGGAGTCCGACGATGACTCGGGAGCCGGGAGGCGGCTCCGCGGGCCAGGGCGTGGACCGCGGTGTCGACGGCGAGCACCGGTACCCGCCCGCGCCGCAGACCCGCGCGGGTGAGGACGGCATCGACCTCGGCGAGCGCGCGGGCGAGCAGCTGCTCGTGCATCGATCCTGAGGTGTCGCAGACGATCGCGGTCTCGGGGTCGGACCCGGACGCGCAGGGCACGGCCGGTGCGCTGCCGCCGCCGGCGGCCCGGCCGCTCTCACCCGAGCTGATCGATGACCTCCATGCCCGCCGCAGGTGGCTCGCGGCAGCCAAGCCCGCATCGCATCCGTTGGTGGGGGGTTACCTGCAATGCAACTGGCACGACCAAGAGGCGCAAACCTGGGCGGCTGCACGGATCGAGGCCGGCGCGGCACTGGCGTGGCGCCAGCTTGGGCTCAGCCCCGCGGAGGCGGCCGAGCTGCAGAAGGCGGTCGGGGCGCTGTGGCGCCAGTCAGGAATCCCGGCTGACGAGATCGCTAATTGGATCGGCGCCGGGCTCACAGCAGAGGAAGCGCTCGATCAACGCGCACGCGGTGTCACCGCGGAGGACGCGGCAGCGATGCGGGGTCTGCGGAGCATCGACCGGCGTTAACCCGGGTCCGAGTGTCAAGCACTTGGCTCCTTTGACCGGACCAGGCGCTCACGCGTGACGGAACGCTCTGACCGACAGCGGGACGAACACGAGCAGCAGGACGACCAGCCAGGCGAGCGTCCCGAGCACCGGGTGCAGGGCGTCGCCGTGACCGATCGTCAGGTCGCGCGCGGCGTCGACGACCATCGTCACCGGGTTGACGGCGGCGAACGCGTGCACGGCTCCGGGCAGCGAGTCCGTCGGGACGAACGCCGACGAGGCGAACACGAGCGGGAAGACCCAGATGAAGCCCACCGACTGAGCCGTCTCGGGATCGCGGACCTTGACACCGATGAACGCGCTGATCCAGGAGAACACGTACGCGAACCCAAGCACCAGCGCGAACGCGAGCGCGATCTCGTAGATCGGCTGGGTCGGCCGGAAGCCGACCGCGAGGCCGAGCGCCAGCATCACGATCAGGGTGATCAGGTTCGTGAGTAGGTCGGCGGCGGTGCGGCCGACCAACACGGCAGAGCGAGCGATCGGCAGTGACCGAAACCGGTCGACGACGCCGGCCTTGAGGTCCTCGGTCAGTCCCAGGCCAGTCGTCAAGGCGCCGAAAACCGCGGTCATCACGATGATCCCGGGCATCAGGTAGTCGACGTAGGTCACCTTGCCGGTGTTGATCGCGCCACCGAACACGTAGCGGAACAGCAGCACGAAGATCACCGGCTGAACGAACAGGTAGACGACGTACATCGGCCGGCGCAGCACCTTGCGCAGCTGACGGGCGGCCATCACGCGACTGTCAGCGAGTGCCTCCGTCACCGTCAGGTGACCGCGGTCGGGGATTGCGTGGGCGTCGGCGGTCATGCTGCCTCCCTTACGAGTTTCCCTTTGGTGGACTTGTCGTCAGGGCGCTGCCCGGTGAGTGTCAGAAAGACGTCGTCCAGGCTCGCCTGCTGCAGCTCAACGGCGGCGATCGGAACCCGCCGGGCGTCGAGGCGGCGGATCGCCTCCGCCGAGGCCGCGGGGTCGTGGACGGCGAGTCGGATCTCGCCGTCGGCGGCATCAACGCGCGGCTGCTCGCCGGCGGCCAGACTCGCGAGCGTCGCCGTCGCCTCGGGTACATCCGCTGGGTGGACGAGGCGGACGCTGAGGACGTTGCCGCCGACGCTCGCTTTCAACTTAGCCGGGGTGCCCTGGGCAGCGATTCGCCCGTGGTCAACCACCGCGATCTGTTGGGCGAGCCGGTCGGCCTCGTCGAGGTACTGCGTGGTCAGCAGTACCGTGGTGCCCTCGTGGCGCAGCTCCTCGACGATCGCCCACAGCTCCTGACGCGAACGGGGATCGAGGCCGGTGGTCGGCTCGTCGAGCAGGATCACCGGCGGGCGCCCGATCAGCCCTGCGGCGAGGTCCAGGCGCCGACGCATGCCGCCGGAATAGGTGGACACGCGTCGATCGGCGGCGTCGAGCAGCCGGAACCGCTCGATCACCTCCTGTGCTCGCGTGCGTGCCTCGGCGCTCGACAGTCGGTACAGGCGGGCGATCATCTCGACGTTCTCGCGGCCGGTGAGTTCGCCGTCGACGGCGGCGAACTGCCCGGCCAGCCCGATCCGCCGGCGGACCGCGAGCGGCTCGGCCACGACGTCGTGGCCAAGGACCATCGCCTGGCCGGCGGTGGGCGCGAGCAACGTCGCCAGGATCCGCACGAGCGTCGTCTTGCCGGCGCCGTTGGGACCGAGCAGCCCGAACACCGTGCCGGCCTCGACCTCGAGGTCGAGCCCGTCAAGCGCGACGACGTCCCCGAACACCTTGCGAAGGCCGTGTATCTCGATGGTGGTGGTTGTGTTCATCGTTCTCTCTCTTGCTGATCGGATGCGTCTGTGTCCTCGTGGCTGGGGGCAGTGCTCCCCACTCGGTAGGAGCGCCGGACGGTGATGTCGCCGTAGCTGGTGCGGGCGCGCACGTCGAGTCGGTCATCGCCCGGTCCGGGCGGTCCGCCGGTCGCGAGGTCGTTGTGGAGCTGGCCGTACTGCGTGTGCAGGTCAAGCCACGCCGCGGTTCCGTCGGGGATCTCGATCTCAACCGCGCCGAGCGCGGTCTCGGCAACGACCGAGCCGCTCGCCGGCGCGCCGACCCGGACGTCGCCGTTGGCGGTCTTGGCCGCAACCGTCCCACGGACATCGTCGATCGCGATGTCACCGTTGGCCGCCTTCACTCGCAGCTCGCCACCGACCTCTCCCACGAACGTGTCGCCGTTCGAGTTCTTGATCACCGCCGCGCCCTCGATTTCCCCGACGCGGATCACGCCGGAGCCCGTCGTCAGGTCCGCATCGCCGGTCGCGTGCTCCAGGGTGATGTCTCCGACCGAGGTTGCGAGCCTCACGGCGGCGGCCCGTTCGATCTGGATCTCGCCGACGGATGTCTTCACCTCGCAGTCGCCCAGCGCTCCGACGGTGCGAAATGCACCCGCCGTTGTGCCGTTGACGCGCGAACCAAGCGGAAGCCCGACCTCCACATCAACCGAGCCGCCGTAGCCGAACGGACTCCATGAACGCCACCGGCCGGTGGCCTTGACCAGCAGCCTGCGCGCGCCGTAATCCACGCGGATCTGCTCGGCGGCCTGTACGTCGGCGCGCCTCGAGCTGTCGCTCGGACGGACCTCCACGGTCGTGTCGGCGCGATCGGAGGCGACGACGCGAACGTCGGCCACGACGAGCTGGATCACGGCGGTGATCACCTCGGGCGTGTCGAACGTAGCCATCGTTACCTCCCCCACCCGCTGTAGCGTTGGCCACCCCTTGGGGTGTGCGAGTCCTGCCTCCCGCCCGACTCGGCGCGTTGTACGGCGGTGGCGGCCGCCCGCACGAGCCACGCGTTGACCGAGAGACCTTCGCGGTCGGCAGCCTGCTCGACGCGACTCTTCAGCTGGTCAGGGAGGCGGAGGTTGACGCGGGCCACCCCGCCTTCGCCGGGACCAAGTGGCTCCTCAGCGGTGCCACCTCTGAACGGCTGCGTGTGCTCCGCCTGCTCCGGGACACCTTGGTCGAGATCGATGCTCGGGGCGCGGACGACGAATTCGGGTGACCCTGCGCGCAGACGCAGCTCCACTGAGCCAGGCGCGAGCTCGCGGGTGATCTCGGCGGCCGCGGCCGTCAGCACGTCCAGCAGCATCAGCCGGAGCGCGGATTCGAGCGGCGCGGTCAGGCGTTGCGCAACTGCGCGCGTCTCCTCGCCACCCGCCTCGGCCGCGAGCGCCAGCTGCTCGCGGACGGTTTCGATGTGCGGTTCAAGATCCATGGCACCAGTATGGCACATTCTTGATGCCATGCACACGCCATTCTGTCGCCGCGTGCCTGCCGTGTACGTCTCCTTCACCGGCTAGATGCGTGATTCCATGTCGAGAAGCTCTGACCGGCTCCGCTCACCAGGTGAACGGCCACGACAGGCGCGGCCCGAGACACAGGAGATCACCATGCCGAAGTACCTGCTCCTCAAGCACTACCGCGGCGGCCCAGCGCCGCACCATCCCTTCCCGCCGATGGATCAATGGGCCCCCGAGGACGCGGAGGCGCACATCGCGTTCCTCAAGCACGTCAGCGAGCTGCTCGAGGAGAAGGGCGAGTACGTCGACGCACAGGCGCTCACGCCGTCGCGCACGTGGGTGCGCTACGGCGGCCCGGACGCCGCGCCCGTCACCACCGACGGCCCGCTGCCCGAGACGAGCGATCTCGTGGCCGGCTGGTACATGATCGACGTGGAGTCGCACGAGCGCGCGGTCGAGCTCGCGGCCTACGTCTCCTCCGAGCCCGGACCGGGCGGGAAGCCGCTATACGAGTGGATCGACGTGCGGGAGGTCATGTCCGGGGCGGCCTCGGACGACTGACCGGGCGGTGGTCGACGAGCCGACACGACGGCTGGACGAGGGTGCGG
>DATNKY010000201.1:0-6646 GCA_035603155.1 Solirubrobacteraceae bacterium | reverse complement strand
CGTCCTCGACGCCGAGACGCCCCACGAGCAGCTCGGATAGCTCAGACGTCCGCTCGAGCACCGGATGCGAGATGCCGAGCAGTCTCCCGTACAGCTCGCGGACGACGCCGACGCATGACGAGGACGGCGCGACGACCGCTTCATAGGCGCCGAACGTGTCGACGAACCGCCCCGCCAGCAAGGCCGCGTCGTCCCGGTAGCCCGCGTTGAGATTCAGCTGGCCGCAACAGGTCTGCCTGCGGGGGAACTCGACCCGCCGACCAAGGCGTTCCAAGATCCTCTTCGTTGCACCGACGGCGCCGGGGAACATCGTGTCAGCGACGCAGGTCGAGAACAGCGCTATCCGCACGTGTCGGCTGCAGTCGCGAGGACGCTGAACATCGCTCCCGCAGTCTGACGGATCGCCCGGCCAAGCCGCCGGACGGTCGTCAGCCTGCGAGAAGTAGGCGCCGAACCGAGATGAACTGTTCCAGGCTCTGCTGATAGATCGCGTCGTAGATCGTCCTGGGCGCGATCGCGCGAGGATCGCGGCCGTCGAAGAACTCGAACGCGCCCACGAGGTATCTGGCTGCGCCGGTGAGGAATGCGTACTGCGTCGCCAGGTCGTCATCGAGGACGAACGTCTCGCCGAGCAGCACCGGCTTGCGGTAGTCCGCGAACGAGCGGATCAGGGAGATCGCCGCCGGTGCGTGGCCGGTCGTGGGGTACTCGTGCACGACGAGCATGTTGAGCAGCCCGGCGATGTTGGACGGCGCGAACGGGCCGGCGGTGTCGGGCAATAGCCCGATCGTGACGGGCCGATTGTCCTGCGAGCGGACCGCGGTTGCGAGCAGGCGGGTCCACGAGCGGGCGAGCGAGTACGCGCTCGCCCCGGTCGCGGTGGCGATGCTCTGTCGAAACCACCACTGACCGATACGGCCGTAGTAGTACCCCGACGTCGAAGAGACGGTCGGCTCCGAGGTCAGCTCGTAACAGAGGACCGCCGGTGAGTCGGCCGCCGCGTGGGCGACCGCCTTCCAGAAGCGCGCCTGCACGCGCCAGCGCGCCTGCCAGGAGAGCCGCGCGTACCACTGGGGCGATCGCGCCGGCCGCCAGACCAGGTCCCCTGTGACGTCGAGGTACACCCCGTCCCGCTGTGCCAGAGCGAGCAGCCGCTGCAGCGCGACGAGGGTCTGCTGGCGCACGCGAGTCGCAGTCACCATCACCTGGCCGAGCTGGAGGTAGATGCGCATGCTGTTGGCGCCGATCGAACGCGCGGTCGCGAGCTCGCTGCGCAGCAAGTCGAAGTTGGCGGCCGTCGGTTGGTCGAAATAGGCGATCACCGGGGCGTGATCGTTGACGCCCCAGTTCATCCCCCATGCGTGCCACGGCCTGTCGCCTGCGTACAGCTGGTCGCCGCGGACACTGATCCGTGGCATCGCGGGCGCCGCTGCGGCCGCGGGCGCTGGTGACTCCCACGCGAGCAGCGCCGCCGCGGACGCAACGAGGATCGCCGTGCGCGCCCTTGGTCGACGCGCAAGACGTCGGCAGCGCCGGGTGCCGCGGTTCGCCGGCGCGACGGCGTGGCGGTTCACGCATGGGGTGATCGCGCCCGGGCTGCGCCCGGGCTGCTCGCGGACAGCCATGACTGCTCCTGTCGCCCCCCGGTCACGTCAGGGCGTCGGATGGCCTGCTCTGCTCGAGGGGGCTAGTGCGTCTTAAGGCGGTGACGCAGCAGGAGAACGCTCCGCTCTGTCTACGCACCCGACACAGTGATCCACGCCCCTAACACTGCGTTCACAGGACGTAACAGCGCCCCGTTACCCAGTTGAAACCTTTGAGCTCGTCGACGCAGGGGGCGCAAGGGACACGTGGCTGGCGATTCCTTATGACCTGCTGATGGACTATCGGAGCGGATCCGAGTGTCTGCGGCGCCGGCTTGGGTTGCTGCGGGCTGTAATCGTTGTTAGCGTAGGCCTGAAGGCGTCATGGCCAGCTTTCGGATCTTGGGATGACGCAACCAACCAGCCGATCGACGCAGCGAACCAGGGTCGCGATCCTTGGGGGTGGCTGCGGGGGCCTTGCAGCCGCGTGGAAACTGAGTTCGACGGCTGCGCTGCGCGAGCAGTTCGAAGTCAGCGTGTATCAGGGCGGATGGCAGCTCGGCGGCAAAGGAGCGAGTGGTCGGATGCCGCACGGGAACGGCTGGGTGGGAGGTGGGCAGCGCATCGAGGAGCACGGGCTGCACATCTGGTTCGGATTCTACGACCATGCTTTTCGGATGCTCAGACAGGCGTACGAGGAGACGGAGCTCGCCGCAGGTGACGACTGGTGGAAGGTGCCGTTTGAGAAGTGCAATTCGGTATCGCTCTACGAGCAGCGAGACAATGACACCTGGGTCAGGCAGTCCGTCGATCTTCCGTCTCGTGGCGGTGCGGATCGGGGGCCGCCGACCGAGCCGAAACTCGCGCCGCTGACGCGCGTTATCGCGCGTACGACGCGCCTGCTGGCCACCGGCTTGCATGCCGAGCTCGGGTCGACTGGCTCGCGTCGCGGGATTTGGAGGCCTGAGGTGGGCGATTCTCTCTCCAATGCCGTGTCGACCCTTGACGAGATAGCAGGCGAGATGGACCGGGCTGAAACACCGCTCACGCTCGACGGCGAAGGAGCTCACCCGACTACCCGTGGCCGTGACCGGCTGGGGCGACGTCCGCTGCAGGCAGTACGAAAGGCAACGGTCAACCCCATGCTCGACCGTCTCTGGCGGTCCGTTGGCGAGCTGCGCAGCCAGAACGCCAACACCGAGCTGTCCGACCGCGCCCGCCTGTGGCGCGGCGTGCTCGAGCTGCTTGCAGCCTCGCTCGCGGGGATCATCCGTGACGATGTGGTGTGGCAGGGCTTTGGAACGCTAGACGAGGAGGACCTGAGGGAGTGGTTGCGTCGACACGGCGCGAGTGACGAGACCCTTGAGCGCTCGCCTGTCTTACGTGGGCTCTATGACCTCACGTTCTCCTACCTGAACGGAGACAAGCGACGGCCCAGCCTCGCGGCCGGCAAAGGCCTCCAGGCACTGTTGATGATGATCAACTACGAGGGTGCATTCATGTGGCGGATGCGCGCTGGCATGGGCGACGCCGTATTCGCGCCGCTGTATCTGGGACTAGAGCAGCGCGGCGTGAGGTTTAACTTCTTCTCACGGGTCACTCGTCTGCGCCTCATGCCGGGAAAACCGGTCGTCGATGCAATCGAGCTCGTACGAGAGGCGAATGTGACTGCTGGCGCGGATGGGTATGACCCGCTCGTGGCGATCGGTGGATGGTGGTGCTGGCCGTCGGCGCCGGACCGCAGCCAGCTGAGCGTGGTGGAACCGAAGGCCGAGACACTAACCCGCGGCTCGGATTTCGACGAAGTGGTACTCGCGATTTCGGTGGGCGCGCTCGACGACGTCTGTTCGGAGTTGGTGCAGGCCAACCGGCGCTTCAAACAGATGCTCGATGGCGCTCAGACGGTGCGAACGAAGGCGCTGCAAGTGTGGTTGACGAAACCCTTGGCCCAACTTCGAGCGCAGAGCGGGGAGGAACTCGACCCGCCCGCGACCGGGTATACGGAGCCGTTTGACACCTACTGTGACATGAGTCATCTGCTCGAGGCCGAGGGCTACGTCGGCGGCGGTGCGCCCAAGGGCGTGGCCTACTTCTGCTCAGTGCTTGCAGATGAGCTCGACGGGTCGCGGCCCGAGACGGTTGTTCGCGCGGCTGCACAGGAGTACCTCGAAGAGCACGCCCGCGTGATCTGGCCCGGCGCGTTTGAAGGCGGAAGGTTCGATTGGAATGTCGTGTTCGACCCCGCGGGGCGGGTGGGGCCCGATCGGCTCGACGCGCAGTATCTGCGAGCGAACGTCGCTCTGACCGATCGGTACGTGACAACCCCCGCCGGCAGCGTCGACTCGAGGCTGGACCCGGGCGAGTCCGGTTTCGAGAACCTGGTTCTTGCGGGGGATTGGACCCACAGCGGCATCGACGGCGGCTGCGTCGAGTCGGCGGTGATCTCCGGTGAGCGTGCGGCCGAAGCTTTGATGGCCTGGCGGGCGGACTCCACGAGGGCCGTCCACCGATCGCGGCGATACGTCGAGTACGGCGCGCTCGCGACCGCGCCGGGCCCGCTTCTCTGCGAGCGGGCGCGGCTCTACTGCTTCTTCGTGAGGACCGATCACGCGCGCGTTCAGCATCTGTGCGATCGCGTACTGAAGCACCCCACAGGCGGCGAAATGCGCTACCGAGTGCCCCGCCTAACTCCGGTCGTGCTCAGCTTCGGCACGATCGCCGGACTCCGATCGCTGCACGAAGATCACGCCGGGAGGGGGAGCGCCTCCGAGCCCGAGGCGGCGATCTGGGTGCCGACGATCGGGCAGCGTCTCGAGGCCGGCCGGTACGTTGACGACCATCTCGCAATCTTCATGCCGTACATCTGGGTCGATGACCCGATCGCGTTCGCGTCCGGACGTGAGGTATACGGGTTCGCCAAGACACAAGGCTGGATGCGCCCGCTCGGCGACCCACGGCCGCAGAATGGAGAGCGGTCGCGATCGGCTTCGCCTCCGAACCCGCCCGACGAGCTCGCCCTGGACGTGTACGGAGCCGCTGAGTACGGGGCCGGCACCGAGCTGGCACGTGAACGACTGGTCACGATCCATCATTCCTCCGGAGTCCGGAGGGGCGCTGCGCTTGGTTCGATCGCGCACGACGGAGCAGAAGGCGCCGACATGTCGACCCTGGTCGGACACCTCTTGTCCGAGCTCGAACCCGGCGCCGAACTCGACACCGGGGTCAGGCGGAGGTCTGCGCTGCTGTCGCGCCCCTTGCCGTCGGCACGATCACGTGCCGCGACGTTTGCTGAGCTGCTAAGTCATCAGGTCACGCGTCTGGTCTTCCTCAAGCAGATCCGGGACGCCAGCCACGGCGAGCTCGCCGCCCTCCAGCAAGTGATCGAGGCCCGCTCGAGCGTCACCCCGGGATCATTGCGGTGGCGGAGACTTCGCGGAACGTACGCGCTCTCGGTTCGGTCGCTTGCCAGCCATCCGCTCGAGGATGAGCTCGGACTGTTACCCGAGCAGACGATCAGGCTCGCGTTCGCGGCCGAGTTCGGCTTCCGGATGGACCCCGGCGTCGTGCGCTGGCCCTGACCTCGGACTGCCGCCGTGCAATAAAGGCTAGTTACAGGTTCGGTGGTAGCGAATGTTGGGCGCGTACTGAGACCATTCGGCTCTGCTCAGCCCGCCGCCAAGGAAGCTGCAGACCTGCTCACTGAGCTTGGAGAACGAAGACGGGACCTTGACGGCCAGCCACAACCGAACCGTGCCATCGACGCTTCCCGACGCGAGAAGCCGGCCATCGGGGCTGAATGCGACGCTCTCGATCGATGCAGTGTCCGCGGCAAGCGGGCCACCAAGCTCCGTGCCCGTGGCGACGTCCCAAAATCTTACGGTGTTGTCGGTGCTGCCGGCGGCGATCGTCTTCCCGTCTGGACTGAAAGCAACGGACCGGACATAGTCGGTGTCGCCTGTCAGAGTGTGGATGGCGGCGTATGGGCGCATTGCGAGTCCCCAGAGATGAATCGCGTTGTCCGCACCGCCCGAAGCGAGCAGCCGACCATTGGGGGAGAAGGCCAGGCTGAAGATCGCATTTGACAGGCCTATGCGTGAGGGCTGCAGCGGTTTCAGTGTGTCCGCGTTCCACAGTCGGATGACACTTTCGGCGCCGCCCGCTGCGATCTCGCGACCATCGGGGGTGAAAGCGACCGCATAGATTGCGCCGAAGTCCTCCGTTAGCGGCCGGCCAATCTCTTTATGGCTCTTGATATCCCAAAGGCGGACGGTCCCATCCGAGCCGCCGGAGACGAGTCTCGTCCCGCCTGGGCTGAACGCAATCGAGTACACCTCACCGACGGCGCCATGAAGCGGCGGCCCGAGTCGCCTGCCATTGTCTACGTCCCAAAGCTGGATGGTGCCCCGGGCGTAGGACGCGGCCAAGACGCGCCCGGAGCGGTTGAACACGATCTGCCTCACTGGGTCATTCGCCGCCTCGGGCCGCAGCACGAGTTTTCGTGCTCCCGCGAGCGCCGACAGGTAGATCATGCCGGCGTAATCGCCGGAGGCGACCACGCTGCCACCCGGGCTGAACGCGACGCTGGTGACCGGGGCTCGGTGCTGGACGAACGGGATCCCAAATCTCGACTCGACGGGATACCTCCACAGGGTGATCGTGTTGTCAGCATTCGCCGTCGCAAGTATCCGACCATCAGAGCTAAATGCGACGCTGAGCACGGAGCCTTGGCTACTCAGCGGCTCGGCGATCTGGCGATGAGTCCTGACACTCCAGAGCGCTGTCGTGCGCGCGCTGCCGGCCGCAATCACCTGCCCATCTGGGCTGAACGCGATGCTATTCACGGGGCGTCCATCCTTCAGCTTCAGCGGGGATCCGATCTCGTTGTGATTGGTGCTGCTATAGAGCCGGATCGAATTGTCGCTCCCACCGGCCGCAACGATCCGGCCATTGGGGCTGAACGCAAGGCTGTAGGCATACGCGTTGTACGCGAGGCGGCCGACGATGCGGCGGCCGTCAACGTCCCACAGGTTGATCCCGGTGTCCGTGCTCACGGCCAGTATCTG
>DATNKY010000661.1:0-2035 GCA_035603155.1 Solirubrobacteraceae bacterium | reverse complement strand
CCGGGTGCGGATCGACCGGCGCCGGTCGGGCATGTTCGGGCCCAAGGCGGTCCGGAGCGTGGCCGTCGATCTGGGCGACCGGCGCCTCGAGCTGCGGGCCGAGGGCGGCGCGGTGCAGACGCGCTGCTCGCGGCTGTCGGGCGGGATCGTCCTGAGGAACGAGGTGCTCGAGACCGACGAGTGGCTGGCGGCGCTCAGCGAGGCGCTGGCCGCCGAGGCGAAACGCAGCGAAACGACCAGGAAGGCGCTCGAGCGCCTGCTGACTTGAGTGAGGAGGAGCATGGGATTCCTGAAGCGTGACGACGGCAACAACACCCCGGCGACGACGCCGGCGCAGACCGCGGTGCCCGCCGGGTTCAACGAGGACGCGCCGCACGCCGCGACCTACGAGGCGGGGTCGCTGGCCGGCGTTCCCGCGTCCGGCCGCGAGCGGATCGCGCGGATGAAGCAGGATGTCGCGCGCGGGTTCTTCACCAGCGATCTGTCGGTGAACGAGTTCCTGCTCGTCAAGCAGGCCGGGTTCGAGCCGCTCGGGCTCGTGCTCGGCAGCTCGATCTACCACATCGGCTTCCAGCAGGCGATGTGGAACCAGAGCCAGGAGCTCGGCGTGCTGACCCAGGCGATGTACCACGCCCGCGAGCTCGCGATGACGCGGATGGAGGAGGAGGCCGACCAGCTCGGCGCCGACGGCATCGTCGGCGTGCGGCTCGACATCGGACGCTACGAGTGGGGCGCCGACCTCGCCGAGTTCATCTCGGTCGGGACCGCGGTCAAGCATCGCGGCGGCGAGCTTCACCGCGCGCCGAACGGGCGGCCGTTCACCTCCGATCTCAGCGGACAGGACTTCTCGACGCTGCTGCGGGCGGGCTACCGACCGGTCGGGCTCGTGATGGGCAACTGCGTGTACCACGTCGGTCGTCAGGGAATGCTGGCCTCGCTCAAGCAGGTGGGGCGCAACGTGGAGATGCCGAACTACACCCAGGCGCTGTACGAGGCGCGTGAGCTCGCGATGGAGCGGATGCAGCGCGAGGCCGACGAGCTCCAGTCGGGCGGGATCGTCGGCGCCCGGATCGTCGAGCGCAGCCACGGCTGGGGCTCGCACGTGATCGAGTTCTTCGCGGTCGGGACCGCGGTCGTGGAGACCGGTGAGGAGCATGAGATCGAGAAGCCGGCGATGGTGCTGCCGCTGAGCGGTTAGAGGCATTAGCGTTTGCCAGCGATGCCCGACGTCGAGCTCAAACCGCAGGTCTACAAGGATCCCCGCCCCAAGGAGTACTTCGACCGCTTCCACGAGCTCGTTCGCTCACGACCGCCCGAGGCGAAGGTATACGAGCCGGTTCGGGTGTTCACCGAGCTCAACGCGCTGATCGTTTACCGGGCGCGCGGGATCGGGAGCGAGAACGTCCCCAACGGACCGGTGATCCTCGCGCCGAACCACGCCTCGTTCATGGACCACTTCTTCACCGGCGCGTTCATCCGGCGGCGAGTCCAGTTCATGGGCAAGTCGCAGCTGTTCAAGGGCTTCCCGGGATGGGTGTTCTCTCACGGTGGCGTGTTCCCGGTCCGTCGGGGCAGCCAGGACGAGGAGGCGTTCGTCACGGCCGAGACGATCCTTCGCCGCGGCGGGGCCGTGGTCATGTATTGCGAGGGGGGTCGCTCGCGGAGCGGCAAGCTCGCCGACGAGGCGCGACCGGGAATCGGGCGGATCGCGCTCGAGTCGGGGGCACCGGTGGTCCCGGTGGCGATCCTCGGGTCCTACCAGGTGCGCAACTGGAAGAAGTTGCGCTTCCCGAAGGTGATCGTGCAGTACGGCGATCCGTTCCGGTTTGAGGTGGTTCCCGGGTCTTCTCGTGAACAGCAGCAGGAGGTCGCCGACTACATCCTCGACCGGATCCGCGAGCTGCACGGGGAGTTGGCGCGGCTCGGCCGGCGGGGCGCGTTCCGGGCGGCGCGGGCGGCGGCTCGCGACACGAGGGCGCCGGCGACGCGCTAGGCGGTCGCGGGCGAATTACGGCGGGCATCTGGGACAGGGCCG
>DATNKY010000579.1:0-2857 GCA_035603155.1 Solirubrobacteraceae bacterium | reverse complement strand
CCGCACGCCGCTCGTGCGCTTGGCGATCGACGATGCGCCGGCCGAGATCTACCTCAAGCTCGAGACGCTTCAGCCGATCAACTCGTTCAAGATCCGCGGCGCCGCCAACGCCGTGCGCAGCGCCGATCCGGCGCAGCGCGAACAGGGACTGTTGACCGCGAGCGCCGGGAACATGGCGCAGGGCGTCGCCTGGATCGCGCGCGAGCTCGGCCTGTCGGCGACGATCGCGGTGCCCGAGCATGCGCCCGAGGCCAAGCTCGCCGCGATCGAGCGGCTTGGCGGTCGCGTGCTGAAGGTCCCGTACGACGAGTGGTGGAACGCGATCGTCACGAGCCGGATCGAGGGCCAGGAGGGCCTGTTCGTACACCCGGTCGCCGATCCCGCGGTGATGGCCGGTAACGGCACGATCGGGCTCGAGATCATCGAGGATCTCCCGGATCTCGACGCGGTCGTGATCCCGGTCGGCGGAGGCGGGCTGACGGTCGGGATCGCGAGCGCCGTGAAGGCGCTGCGGCCGCAGGCGACGATCTACACCGCGGAGCCCGCGACCGGCGCGGCACTGTACGCGGCGCTGGCGGCCGGCGGGCCGACCGACGTCGACTACCAGCCCTCGTTCGTGGACGGGTCCGGGAGCCGCCGAGTGCTCGACGACATGTGGCCGCGGCTGGTCGAGGTCGTCGACCATGCCGTGTCGGTGCCGATCGCCGACGCCGAGGGGGCGGTTCGGACGCTCGCCGAGCGGGTGCGGGTGATCGCCGAGGGCGCCGGCGCGCTGTCGACCGCCGCCGCGCTGGCCGGCGACACCGGGTCGGGGAAGGTCGTCTGCATCGTGTCGGGCGGCAACATCGATTTCGCGAAGCTGGCCCCGATCCTGGAAGGCCGCGGCGCATGACCGGTTCGGCCCAGCAGGCGCCTGCCTCCGGCGTCGCGGATCAGTCGGCGGCTGTCACGTACGAGAGCTACTTGGCCCTGGACGAGTTGCTCGCCGCGCAGCATCCCGCCTCTGAAGAGCACGACGAGATGCTGTTCATCATCATTCACCAGGTCTACGAGCTCTGGTTCAAGGAGCTGCTGCACGAGCTGCGGTTCCTCCAGAACCGCCTCGACGCCGGTAACAGCTCGCACGCGCTGGCGACGACGGACCGGGTGCTGGCGATCCTCAAGACGGTGGTCGCACAGATCGACGTTTTGGAGACGATGACGCCGCGGCAGTTCCTGGCGTTCCGCTCGCGGCTGGAGGCCGCCAGCGGTTTTCAGTCGGCGCAATTTCGCGAGCTGGAGGTCCTGCTGGGACGGCGCGATGAGCGCGTCCTCGCTCAGTTTCCGGCGGGGAGTGCCGCGCACGCCAGATTGGAGTCCGAACTGAGCCAACCGACACTGTTCGACTCACTGCTGCGCTATCTGGCTGCCAACGGGTTCTCGGTTCCCGAGCGCGCGCTGTCGCGTGATCCCCGCATGGCTTGGGAGCCGTCTGATGCGGTACAGGAGTTGCTGATCGAGGTGTACCGGGCGGACGGCGTGCCGGCGCGGGTCTGCGAGAGGTACATCGACATCGACGAGGGGATTCAGGAGTGGCGATACCGCCACGTGAAGATGGTCGAACGCACGATCGGCGACAAGCAGGGCACGGGGGGTTCGACGGGTGCGCAGTACCTGCGCGGGACCCTGTTCAGGCCGGCGTTTCCGGATCTGTGGGCGATCCGGTCAGAGCTCTAAGAGCGTCTCCGCGCGCCCTCGAGCCCCGCGATCAGCCGGTCGACCTCTTCGGGCGTGTTGTAGTGGATGAAGCCGATCCGGATCGCGTCCTGGTCGTAGCCGAGGCGCTTGTAGAGGTTGAGCGAGTACCAGGAGTCGTGTGCCCAGACGCCGATCTGCTGCTCGGCGAGCTGGCGCGCGACCTCGGCCGCGGGGACGCCCTGCACGTTGACCAGGAACGTCGGCACGCGGCCCTCCATCGTCGGCAGGCCGTAGACGCTCACCGCGCCGGAGATCCCCGCCATGAAGCGCTCGCCGAGCGCGCGCTCGTAGGGCACGATCGTCTCAAAGCCGCCGAACGAGTCGAGGTAAGCGAAGGTCGCGTTGAGCCCGGCGAGCAGCTCGTAGGGCGCCGTGCCGGTCGCGAATCGCCGTCCGAGCGGGTCCATCGGCGCCGGGCGCGCCTTGTAGGGACGCCACGTCTCGAGCACCTCGGCGCGCCCGTAGGCGATCCCGAGGTGCGGACCACAGAACTTGTACGGCGAGCAGATCAGGATGTCGGCGCCGATCGCGCGGACGTCGATGGGCTCGTGGGCCGCGTAGTGGACCGCGTCGATCCACGCGAGTGCGCCGGCCTCGTGCGCGAGCTCGCACACGCGCGCCGCATCGACGATCGTCCCGATCGCATTCGAGGCCCAGGCGAACGCGACCACCCGGGTGCGATCGGAGAGCTTGGCCTGGAGATCGTCGAAGTCGAGCGTCGTGTCGTCGTTGAGCTCGATGTGCTTGACGACGAGGTCGCGGTCGCGGGCGAGCTCGAGCCACGGGGCGACGCCACCATCGTGGTCAGCCGACGAGATGAGGATCTCGTCACCGGCGTTGAAGTCGCGTCCGGCGGTGCGCGAGAACGTGAAGTCCAGCGAAGTCATGTTGGGCCCGAACGTGATCTCGCGCGGGTCGCAGCCCAGGAACCGCGCGGCGCCGGCTTCGGCGCGCTCGAGGATCTCCTTGACCCGGAGGCTGGTCGCGTAGCCGGCGCCGAGGTTGGCGCTCGCCTCGCGCAGCGCACGGGCGATCGCGTCGCCGACCTCATCGGGCACCTGCGAGCCGCCCGGCGCGTCGAGGAACGCGAACCCTTCCTGCAGCGACGAGAACCGGGATC
>DATNKY010000412.1:0-2278 GCA_035603155.1 Solirubrobacteraceae bacterium | reverse complement strand
GATCGCGGGCAAGGCGATCCTCGCGATCGGGATCACCGAGCCCGACGCGGGCTCCGACGTGGCCGGGATCAAGACTCGCGCCGTCCGCGACGAGGCCACCGGCGAGTACGTGATCAATGGGTCCAAGACCTACATCACGAACGGCCACCGCGCGCACGCGATCGTGCTCGTGACCAAGACCGAGCCTGAAGCGGGACAGCTGGATGACGCGGGCCCCGGGCAATCAGGCGAGGCCGGACGCCGAGCGCCCAGTAGGCACGCGGGGTTGACGTTGTTTCTGGTGCCGATGGACCTTCCCGGCGTGATCCGCGAGAAGCGCCTGAAGAAGCTCGGCATGCATGCCTCCGACACTGCGCTGCTCGCGTTCCAGGACGTTCGCGTGCCGGCGTCGGCGATGCTCGGCCAGCTCGGCAAGGGCTTCTACCACATCTCGTGGGAGCTTCAGGGCGAGCGGTTGATCGGCGCCGCGGGCGCGGTCGCCGGCGCCCAGCACGTGTTCGACCGAACGCTCCAGTACGCCAAGGAGCGCAAGGCCTTCGGCAGGGAGATCGGCCACTTCCAGGTGATCCGTCACAAGTTCGCCGAGATGGCGACCAAGATCGAGACCGCCCGGCAGATGGTCTACACGACGGCGTGGCGCTTTCAGAACGGCGAGTACCCGGTCCGCGAGATCACGATGGCCAAGGTGTATTCGGCGCGGATCGCGGTCGAGGTCGCCGACGAGTGCATCCAAATCCACGGCGGCGCCGGCTACATGCAGGAGTACGGGATCGAGCGCTCCTGGCGCGACCTGCGACTGAACCGCATCGGAGCGGGGACCGATGAGATCATGCTCGACGTCATCGGCCGCTCCTACGGGCTATGAGCAAGCGGGCCGATCGCGGCCCGCAGTCGTCGTTGCAATCGGCCGGACGGACCGCAAACGACTGCATAATTGACGGGATGCGCGCTCAGGTGACGATCCGGGACGTCGCCCGCCTCGCCAATGTGCATCCGGGAACGGTCTCGCGAGCGCTCAACGAGCAGACGCGCAGGCTCGTCAACGCGGAGACCGCTGAGCGCGTGATCCGCGCTGCGCAGGAGCTCGGCTACCGGCCCAACCCGATTGCGCGCGGGCTAAAGACCAACCGCTCCTACACGGTCGGGGTCCTGATCCCGGACATGACCAACCCGCTGTTTCCGCCGATCATGCGCAGCATCGAGGACCGGCTCGGCGGTGCCGGCTACACGCTGCTGACCGTCAACACCGACAACGACGCGGATCGCGAGCGCAACAACATCGACGCGCTGCTCGCGCGGCAGGTGGACGGCTTGATCTCGGCCACCGCGCGGCTCGACGTCTCGCTGCTGGCCGAGGTCGCCGCCGGCGGCGTCCCGGTGATCCTCATCAACCGGAGCTTCGAGAACGGCTCCCTGCCGTCGGTCACGGTGGACGATCGCCGCGGGATCGGGCTCGCGGTCCAGCACGTCGTCGAACTCGGCCACGAGCGGATCGGACACCTCGGCGGCCCCCAGAACGTCTCGACCGGACACCTGCGCCAGCTTGGCTTTCTGGACGCGATGCAGGCCGCCGGACTCGACGCTCCCGCCGAGCGGATCATCTTCTCGGCCGCGTACAGCGAGTCGGAGGGAGCCCGGGCGTGCGAGGAGTTGCTCGCGCGCGAGCCCCAGGTCACCGCGATCATCACCGCCAATGACCGGCTCGCGATCGGCTGCTACGACTCGCTGCACGCACGCGGGCTGGGCTGCCCCGAGGACGTCTCGGTCGTCGGCTTCAACGACATGCCGCTCGTCGACCGGCTGCACCCGCCGCTGACGACGGTACGGATCCCCCAGCGCGAGATCGGCGAGGTCGCGGCCGATCTGCTGCTGACGAGCCTCGGCGACGAACCGTCGCCGGCCGAGCAGATCCTGCTCGAGCCCGAGCTCGTGATCCGTGGCTCGACCCAGGCTCCGGCCGGGTAACAGCGGCGTGGACACCGCCGAGCTGGCCGGGAAGGCGGACGCGGGCACCGTATCCCAGCGCCGCCCGATCCCACCGTTCACGGAGGCGCACGAGCGGTTGCGCGCCGAGATCAGAGAGTTCGTGGTCACGCGGTTGTTGCCGTTCGCCGACGAATGGGAAACCGCGGGCTGGTTTGACAACCGCGCCTTCGAGTGGCTCGCGCAAGCGGGATACCTGGGGCTGAAGTTCCCGCGCGAGTACGGCGGCGGCGGCGACACGGTCGCGGCTGCCGTGCTCGTGGAGGAGATGGCCCGGTGTGGATCGGGGGGTGTG
>DATNKY010000721.1:0-4275 GCA_035603155.1 Solirubrobacteraceae bacterium | reverse complement strand
CTCGCCGACGGTGCCATCCGCCTGCGGGTCACGGCAGTCCGCGAGGGCGATGGCGAGGTCGAGACGCTGGTCGAGATCGGTGGCTCGGTCGCCTCGCGCCAGGGCCTCAACATCCCCGGCTCGACGCGCGGGCTCGACGCGGTTCCCGAGGAGGACCTCGACATGCTCCGCTTCGGCGAGTCGATCGGAGTCGACATCGTCGCGCTGTCGTTCGTGCGGACGGCCGAGGACCTGGACACGGTGCGCAGGCAGACGCGCTTGCCGCTGATCGCCAAGATCGAGAAGCCGCAGGCGGTCGACGCTGCCGAGGAGATCATCCGCGCCGCCGACACGGTGATGGTCGCGCGCGGCGATCTCGGGATCGAGCTCCCGATCCAGGACGTGCCGATCGTCCAGAAGCAGCTGTTGCGCATCGCCGGGCGACTCGCGCGGCCATCGATCACCGCGACCCAGATGCTCGACTCGATGGTCTCCTCCTCGCGGCCGACGCGCGCCGAGGTGGCCGACGTCGCCAACGCGATCCTCGACGGAACCGATGCCGTGATGCTGTCGCAGGAGACCGCGATCGGCGCGTTCCCGGTCGAGTCGGTGGCGATGATGGCGACGATCGCCGAGCGCACCGAGACCGTGCTGCCGTACCGCGACTGGAACGAGAATCGGGTCCGTCGCGACGCCCGGGACCCCGCTTACACGGTCGCCTACGGAGCCTGCGCCGCGGCGCGCGACCTCGGCCTGGCGGCCCTGGTGATACCGACGCTGTCGGGCCGTTCGGCCCGCCTGATCTCGGCCCACCGGCCATCGGTCCCCATTTACGCTCTGTCGCCGGGCAAGGAGACGGTTCGTCGCTGCAGCGTCATGTGGGGCGTGCAGGCGAGCTCGATGCGCCGCCACGAGGTGACCGAGGAGTTGATCGCCGATGCCGCCCGGCGCGTGGTCGAGCTGGGCTGGGTCAAACGCGGGCAGCGCGTTGGGATCACCGCCGGGCTGCCGAGCGGCAAGCCCGGGACGACGAGCCTGTTCCAGGTTCAGGAGGTCTGACGCGCGGACCGCTGGCGCCGTGGCAGCGCGGAGTGTAAGGTCATCGGCGGGGTGGCCAACGGCAACGAAGGGGGATTCAGATGGCCGGACAGGACAATGTAGAGCGGGCCAAGCGCGCATACGCGGCCTTCTCCGCGGGCGACGCAGCCGCCGCGATGGCGGACATGTCCGACGAGGTCGAGTGGATCACGCCGGGCAACAGCGCGATCAGCGGTACCCGCCACGGCAAGCAGGAGGTCGGCGCCCAATGGGCGCGCTTCGCCGAGCACGGCTTCCAGACAACGCCGCAGTACTGGTTCTCCGACGGCGATCGAGTCGTCGTGCTGTGCCATACGGCGCTCGCCGGTGAGGAGGCCGACACCGCCGACGTCCTCACGTTCAAAGACGGCAAGCTCGTCAGGTTCCAGACGGCCGCCGACACCGCGCTGTTAGAGCGCGTGTACGGCTCCAAGTAGACGCCCGGTCGCCGCGGGTGACGCGGTGATCAGACGACCGCGCGGCTGTAGAACTCGGCCTCCTCACGGCCGAGTTCTGTGGCGGGCGGGTCACCGTAGAACCACTCGCGCGCGATCCGGTGGAAGTTGCCGCGCGCGTGCAGCTGCGCGATCACCGCCAGCGTCAGGACCTCCATCCGTCGTCCGAAGATGTGGTCGGGCGGCGCGGACTCGTGTCGCAGGTAGCCGAAGTACTCCGACCGCGGGTCGCTCATGTCGATCAGCACCTGGGTCGCGTACTCGGGCGTGAGCTCGATCTCGCGATCGGCCGTGTACCAGGAGGTCGCCGCGCGGAAGTGCGCCAGCACGCGGTCGGGATTGAACTTCTCTGGCTCGGGGAAGAAGCCGGTCTCGGTCCCGAGACGCATGATCGTGTCGGTGTCGCCCTCGATCACGGCGCGTGCGACGTTGATCTCGAGCTCAACCGCTCCCGGCGGCATCCGCTTGAACAGGCCGAAGTCGAAGAACGCCATCTTCATGCGCCCGCCGGCCGCTCGGCCTTCGGCCTCGCCTGATTGGCCGGCGCGCATGTCATCCGGCTCGTCGAGCAGGACCGAGTTGCCGGGATGCGGGTCGCCCGAGAACTGGCCGTGGCGGTACAGGCAGCCGAAGTAGAACCGGAACAGCATCTCGCCGATCCGGTTGCGCCGTTCCTGTGAGTAGGTCTTGAGCTCCTCGAAGCCCGTGCCGTGGACGTACTCGGAGACCATGATCCGCTCGTGCGAGAGCGACGTGATCACGTCCGGGATGACGATGAACGGGTGACCGCGGAAGATCCGCGCGAGCGAACGCTGGTTCTGGGCCTCGAGCTCGTAGTCGAGCTCCTCCTGGATCCGGGAGCGGATCTCCTCGCCAATCGCCTTCGGGTCCATCCCGGGGGCGATCCGCTTGGCGAGCCGCAGGATCAGGCCGAGGTTCTGCATGTCGGCGCGAACCGCCGCCGCGACGCCCGGATACTGGACCTTGACCGCCACCCGCCGGCCGTCGAGCAGCGTCGCGCGGTAGACCTGGCCGATCGACGCGGCGGCGATCGGCTCCGTGTCGAAGTCCTCGAACACGTCCGCCAGCCGCTCGCCAAGCTCCTCCTCGATCACCTTGCGCATGTCCTTGAACGTGACCGTCGGCGCCGCATCGCGCAGCGCCGCGAGCTTGTGCTGAAACTCCTCGCGGTACTCCTCGGGGACCATCCCGACGTCGAGGAACGACAGCACCTGCCCGACCTTCATCGCGGCGCCCTTCATCGTTCCGAGGGCCGCGACGATCTGCTCGGCGGCCTCGATGTGCCGGCGCTCGAGCGCCGCCTGCTTGCCCTCCGGCGACCGGGCTACGTTGGCCGCGTGCGTGCCCGCCTGCCGGATCGCCTGTCCGGCAGCCAAGCCCCCGATCTTTGCCGTCCGCCCCACGCGGGAGGTGGGGATCTTGTCCTTCGCCACTACTGCGCTCGCTGCACCTGGGATCCGGGAACGATGTCATCGGATCCGTCGGGCCAGCGGACCCACGCCTTGTGGCCACCGTCGTAGTCGTCGCCGAGCAGGATCAGGGTCGCGCTCTCGCCCATCGCCGTGCAAGCCTGGTCGCCCTCGGGGTCGACGCCGCGCCAGATCCGCACGAAGCGGTTGTGCTCGAGCTCGTCCGCGACCGTCGTCGGATCGGTGTGACCCGGGTGGATCCGCGTCTGCGGGGGGAGCTTCAGCAGCTTGTCCATGATCGACGTTTTCAGGTCGGCATAGCTCGTGTGCCCGGGCGCTCGGACGCCGCCGACCGATCCCTTGAACAGCGTGTCGCCGGTGAACACGTCACTGCCGTCGACCAACAGCGACAGCATTCCGGACGTGTGACCGGGGGTATGGATCGGTTCGATCCGCAGCGCGCCGCTCTCGATCGCCTCGCCCGGCTCCATCGTGCCGCTCGCGCCTTGCACCAGATCGCGCTCGAGCGGATGGATCAGGACCGGGGTTCCGGGATACGCGTCGAGTACCGCGCCGAGCTCGACGACGTGGTCATGGTGATGGTGGGTGAGCAGCACGTGGGTGAGCTGCAGCTGACCGCGTCGCAGGTACTCGAGCAGCGGCGCCACCGGTCCGCCGGCGTCGATCATCACTGCGTGACCGCCAGGCTCGTCGGCCACCAGGTAGGTGTTCGACAGCCATGGGTCACTCATCGAACGCTCGACGATCACCCTAAGAGCGTATCGGGGTACGCTGTGCGGTACCGATGAGCCTGATCCACACGTGCTACCGGATCTTCGAGGTCGATCGCTCGGTCGAGTTCTATAAGGCGCTCGGCTTCGACGAGATCGGGAGGATCCCGATCCGCCAGGAAGCGATCAACGTATTCATGGGGCTCCCCGACGACGGGGCGGAGCCGCGGCTCGAGTTGACCTACAACTTCGATCAGTCAGAACCGTACGAGATCGGAACCGGATACGGGCACATCGCCGTGTCGACCCCGGACCTGGACGGGACGCTCGAACGGCTCGCCGGTCAGGGGATCGAGCCCGAGCGGCCGCCTTACACGATCCGTGACGGCGGCAACCGGCTCTGCTTCGTCCGTGATCCCGACGGCTATCGCATCGAGCTGATCGAGCGAAGCTGAGGGGCGAGCGTTCGATGGTCGACACCGTCACGATGGGCAAGCTGCTCGAGCGCTTCGCGCAGGGCGTGGCTGCCCACGACCGCGAGAACCCCGATCACGACAGCTGGGGGATCGGTATGGCCAGCTTCGACATCGAGCGGCTCGGCCT
>DATNKY010000750.1:0-8827 GCA_035603155.1 Solirubrobacteraceae bacterium | reverse complement strand
GCCGAAGGCAACCGCGACCGTCGCGGCCGGCGATGCGCCTGAGGGGATCGCGGTCAGCCCGGACGGAAAGAGCGTCTACGTCGCCAACTTCAACACTGACGGGGCGGGAGGGATCTCGCAGTACGACGTCGGCGCCGGCGGGGAGCTGTCGCCCAAGGCGACCGCGACGGTGGCGGGCGGCAACGGGCCCAATTTCATCGCGGTCAGCCCGGATGGCAAGAGCGTGTACGTCACCAACTTCAACACTGATGGAGCGGAAGGTGTCTCGCAGTACGACGTCGGTGCCGGCGGCGAGCTGTCGCCGAAAGCAACCGCGACCGTCGCGGCCGGCAACGGGCCGTTTGGGATCACGGTCAGTCCGGACGGAAAGAGCGTCTACGTCGCTAACTTCAACGCTGATGGGGCGGACGGTGTGTCGCAGTACGACGTCGGTGCCGGCGGCGAGCTGACGCCCAAGGCGACGCCGACGGTGGCGGGCGGTAATGGGCCCAACTTCGTCTGGGTCAGCCCGGACGGCAAGAGCGTCTATCTCACCAACTTCAACACTGATGGGCCGGGCGGTGTGTCGCAGTACGACGTCGGCGCGGGCGGCGAGCTGTCGCCGATGTCGACCCCGACGGTGGCCGCGGGCAACGAACCGTTTTCGATCGCGGTCAGCCCGGACGGCAGGAGCGTCTACGTCGCCAACGTCAGCACCGACGGGGCGGGCGGTGTCTCGCAGTTCGACGTCGGTGCAGGCGGTGCGTTGACGCCAATGGCGGTCCCGACGGTCGCGGCCGGCAACGCGCCGGAGGCGATCGCGGTCAGTCCCGACGGCAAGAGCGTCTACGTCGCCAACTTCAACACCAACGGGGCGGGCGGTGTCTCGCAGTACGACGTCGGCGCCAGCGGCGAGCTGTCGCCCAAGGCGACCGCGACGGTGTCGGGCGGCAACGGACCCAACTTCATCGCGGTCAGCCCGGACGGCAAGAGCGTCTACGTCACCAACTTCGACACTGATGGGGCGGCCGGTGTCTCGCAGTACGACGTCGGCGCGGGCGGCGAGCTGTCACCCAAGGCGACCCCGACGGTGGCGAGCGGCAACGGGCCGTTTGGGATCGCTGTCAGTCCAGACGGCAAGAGCGTCTATGTCGCCAACTTCAACGCTGATGGAGCGGGTGCGATCTCGCAGTACGACGTCGGCGCGGGCGGCGAGCTGTCACCCAAGGCCACCCCGACGGTGGCGGGCGGCAACCGGCCCAACTTCGTCTGGGTCAGCCCCGACGGCAAGAGCGTCTACCTCACCAACTTCAACACTGATGGAGCGGGCGGGATCTCGCAGTACGACGTCGGCGCCGGCGGGGAGCTCTCGCCCAAGGCCACGCCGACGGTGGCAGGCGGCAACGGGCCAGAGGGGATCGCGGTGGTTCCCGACCAGGGCCCGACCGCTTCGTTTTCCGCCAGCGCCGCTGCGGCAGGATCGGCGAGCGCGTTCGACGGATCCGCCTCGAGCGATCTCGATGGGACCGTAGTGCGCTACGACTGGAACTTCGGCGACGGGACCACGCTCGCCAACGGCGGCGCCAAGCCCACGCATACCTACAGCGCCCCGGGGACCTACACGGTCACGCTCACGGTGACAGACGACACCGGCTGCTCGACCAGCATCGTGTTTACCGGCCAGACCGCGTACTGCAACGGCAGCGCCGCCGCGACGACCACTCGCTTGATCACGGTGCCGCCCCCGACCGTTCCCGTCCCGCCACCGACCGTGATCGTGCCGCACCCGACGATCTCAAACCTGCGCGTATCGCCGCACAAGCTCTCGGTCGGCGGGCGCAAGCTCAACGGCAAGTGCGTCAAGCCGACGAAGAAGAACAATTTGCACAGGCACTGCCTGCGGGCGATCAAGCTGAAGGTCAGCTACGCCCTCAACGGTGCCGACACCGTCACGTTCACACTTAAACGGATGGCCCTCGGGCGCAAGGTGAACGGGAAGTGCGTCAAGCTGACGCAGAAGAACAAGCGCAAGAAGAAGTGCCCGAGGCTGATCGGCGTCCACGGGCAGCTCGTCAAGACAGGCCACGCCGGCGCTAACCGCTTCACCTTCGACGGCAAGATCGGCGGCCACAAACTCGCCCCCGGCACCTACCGGCTGACCGCCGCCCCCACCGGCGGCAAATCCCAGACCATCACGTTCACGATCGTCGGATAAACCGCCTCGACCGACCTTGGACGCGGCACTGCGCAAGCCAGCACTCCCGCCAGGCGCGTGCTCAAGCGCTCCTTCCAGGGCTCTCCTGTCCACGAGACCGAGCGCCGCGCCCAGCAGGTGACCCTTGAGGTTGTTGCCATCGGGCACGACCACGACGTCGGCAATGCCGCCAGTGGTGTCGTGGTGGCTAGCGTGCGCTGTAGCGACGGTCAGCGGGGCAGGTGTAGGCCGTAGAAGCCTTGCTTGCGGAATCTGCCACCGGTGGGCGTGTAGCTGACCCACAGTCTGAGCGTGACGCGGTAGGTGTGCTGGCGGACGAGTCGTTTTCCGCGCTTGTTGGGGATCACGCGCAGCCTGAGTGTGGTCGCGTGGGATGCGGTCTTGTGGTGGCGGGCGATCACGAAGCGGCGCGCCGCGGGTTGCAGTAGGACCGCGGCGCTGGCGAGATTGTCCTTCCACGCGGTCTCGAGCACGTCGATCGCACCGGGCCCCGGGATCTTGACGTTGAATGTGATGCTGCCGTTGCGGTGGGTCTTGACGTGCGAGACGGTGAACCGGTTGTTGGGCAGCCCGACGGTGTAGGTGATGGTGCTGGTGGCCGTCTGCCCGTCCTTCGAGGTCGCGGTGACCGTGAACGTGTGGGCCCCGAGGGTCGTGGTGTTGATCGGCTGTCCGGAGGCGACCGGTCCGGCGCACGACGCGATCCCGGGGCCACCGGTGCCGTCCTGGCAGGCGTATGCGGCGCGCACGACCTCCCCGAGCGTGTACCGCGCCCCGGTCGCCGGCGAGCTGATCGTGGCCGACGGCGCGCCCGCGACCTTGTAGCTGATCTGCGCCGTCCCGGTCTGCCCGTCCCGGCTGGTCGCGGTCACGGTGTAGGTGTGCGACCCCAGCGTCGAGGTATCGAGCACCCCCGGCGAACGCGAGTGGTTTGAGTCGATGCACGACGCGATCCCGGGGCCACCAGTCGCCTCATCACAGCTAAAGATCGTCGCGACGACCTGGCCGACCGCATACACCCCGTCCGATGCAGGGCTCACGATCTGGGCCGACGGCGCCGCAGGTCCGATTGTCAGCTGTCGCGTGGTCTGCGCCTGCGGCCCGGCGTTGCACGACGCGGTCTGGCCGGTGAACACGAACGCGGTCGAGCAGCCGGCGTCGTCGGTCACGGTCAACGTGACCGTGTATGCGTTGGGCGTGGCGTAGGTGTGCGTGGTCGCCGCGCTGGTCGTGGTCTGGCTGGCGCCGTCACCGAAATCCCAGTGATAGGAGGCGACCGTGCCGTCGGGATCTGACGAGGCCGACGCGTCAAAGCTCGACGCCTGCCCTGCCCGTGCCCCGGTCGCCGAGAACGCCGCCGCCGGCCCCTGATCCGGGGTGACCGCGACTCCGATCGGGGCATGGCCGACCGTGATCGGCGTGCCGGCCGTGTTGGTCGCGGTGTCGATCGGCGTCACCGAGTCCGGTTGCGTGCCGCCGACGACGTAGGCGGTCTTGCCGTCAGGGGTGATCGCGACCCCGACCGGGAACCCGACGGGGATCGGCGTGCCGGCGGTGTTGGTCCCGGTGTCGATCGGCGTCACCGAACCCGAGCCGTCGTCGGCGACGTAGGCGGTCTTGCCGTCAGGGGTCATCGCGATCGCGAACGGGTTGCCACCGACGGTGATCGGCGTGCCGGCGGTGTTGGTCGCGGTATCGATCGGCGTCACCGAACCCGACTCATCGTTGGCGACGTAGGCGGTCTTGCCGTCCGGGGTGATCGCGATCGCGTTCGGGCCATCGCCGACGGTGATCGGCGTGCCGGCCGTGTTGGTCGCGAGGTCGATCGGCGTCACCGAGCCCGCGTTAGCGTTGGCGACGTAGGCGGTCTTGCCGTCCGGGGTGATCGCGACCGCGACCGGGAGGCCGCCGTTGACGGGGATCGCCGCGCCGACCGTGTTGGTCGCGATATCGATCGGCACAACCGAGCCATCTCCCGCCTGGCTCGCGACGTACGCGGTCTTGCCGTCGGGGCTGATCGCGACCGCGAGCGGGGTGTCGCCGATCGGTATCGGCGTGCCCGGCGTGTTGGTCGCGGTATCGATCGGCGTCACCGAACCCGTCGCCGGGTCGCTCATCGCCTGGGTGGTGACGTAGGCGGTCTTGCCGTCCGGAGTGATCGCGACCGCGAGCGGGGCGCCAGGGAGCGCGATCGGCGCCTCGGCAGTGTTGGTCGCGGTATCGATCGGCGTCACCGAATTCGAGTCCATGTTGGTGACGTAGGCGGTGTTCGAGCTCGCCGCCCACGCCGACGCGGCACAAACCACCAACCCAACCACCACCAGCGCCCCGACGACACAAACCCGCGCGCCCGCCCACAACGACCCGACCCGACATGCCCGCCGTAAACCCACCCACATGTCCAACAACACGCTCGACCTCTCGGACCGCATCACGCCTGGATCTCAATCAGAACATCGCCACCACCACGACCACGCGCAATAACCCGTGCGCGCACTCCGGCGCCCAAACACGACCTCCGTAGACGCCCAACCGGCATCACTGCCCAGGCCACAAGTCTCACCCCACACGACTTCAGAGTTCCGATAGTCCTGTCTCGGTACGGCAGCTCGGGCACCGGCGCAGGCCCCTCGGGCACCCTTGTACACCCGCCCGACGCGATCTCGGCTCGGGCCCGACCGGCCGATCCCGGTGATTCTGCAGAGCGGGACCATGGTTTGCCATACCCCCAGTGTGCCTAGGGTACGCCAGGGCTACCTTCGACGTAGCAGAGGTGGTAGCGGTCAGCCGCACAGCGGGGCGGAGCCAGATAGGCAGTGTCCCGATCTCGTCTCGGTCACGATAACCCTTGCCTCATGACCGCCATGCCTCCACGTCAGTTTTGGGAGATGCTTTGGCGGGTTGCCGATCACCGGCAGCAGATTGTTCGTCTCGAGGGTCACGTTCGGCCAAGTTGAGAATGCGTTGGGCTTGAGCGGCGGGCCAGCTCTGGGGAACCCTGAACCTGACATGCGACTGGGAACGTCAGGAATCCTCCATAGGTGACACAGCTCGAAGCGTTCAAGGTGATCTGCTCTTCGCTTCCGCTCGCGAACACTTGTCGTTAGCGAAAGCAGACCGCCCAGTCCGTGCCCCGCATCGGGAAGGCCACCTGATTTTTACGGGACCCACGACTGAACCGACGAGGCCCAGATCCGCGCGACGGGACGATCGGCGGTCGCGGTCGTGCCGCCGGCGTTAGGGCCGGTAATCCGTCAGTTGTGGGATCTGGACGGTTGCTGCGCTGTAGGCGGGAACGTCCACGTAGTAGGCACCGTTGCGCGCGGGTACGGATGTGATGATCTTGTCGTGATTCCAGTGCCCGTTGCTGGCGATCTGTTGTCCGGCGAGGGTGACGCTCGCGTCGGATTGGGGTGATGGTGCCTCGAGGCGTTCGAGCTGGGCCGGCGCGGTCGCCGTCCCGGCTGGAATGGTCACGTTGATCGAGCGAGAATCCTTGTCGATCAGCAGGACCCGGAGGGCGTCGCGAGATCTGACGGCCCAGGCTTTCACGTTCATGGGACCTGGAGGATCGAGGCGCACGCCGACCAACTGCGCGTCAGTCCCCAACATCCGAGCAAACAAAACCAACCCGTAGAGCTCGGGACGAGCCGCGAGACCCGTCCTGCCGAGATGGAAGGGCGCGTTGATCAACGACGAACGGAGGTGCAGGTTGATGCCGTCGACCCCGGCGGAGAGCATCTCGAACAGTGCATCCGGGGCCCATAGAGCCGTGGCGAACGACTCTGCTGCCGGCGCGACCGGCGTACCGGCGCACAGGCTGACTGCATTGGTCTCCGTGAGGTAGAAGGGAAGGCCATGCGCGTGCGCGAACTGAAGTGCGCCGCCGGCCGTGGCGTCAAGGCCACCGACGGCGCTGGGAGCGAGCAGTCGCCGAACGGTCGGTGTGTTGGCCGGGCCCCAGCACGTCGAGGTGCCGGGGTGGTGAACCTCGATCGCTTGCGGTCCGTCGTCACTTGGACTAGGAGCGCCCTGTACCCAGCCCGTGGCGAACGGAGGCACGTCTGGACCCGCGACCGGCACACCAGGCACGGCGGCGTGCAGCGCCCGCGCGTAGACTTGAAAATCGCGCCAGTAATCAGCCGCCGAGTAGCCGACAGCCCAATGGGTCGGCGTTGACCTAAGCGTGGCCGCTGTCCGTTCCTTCTCGTACTGGGGCTGCTCCGAGTACAGGTCAGGTTCGTTACCGATCGCAAGTCCGGCGAGACGTCCGCGCGGGAGTGCTCTCGATGCAGCAAGCGCGAATGCTGTCGCCATCGACGGCGAGTGCACCGGCAGGTTGAGGTCCAGCATCACCTCCAGGCCGTCGCGTCGCGTGAGGTCCGCCAGCTGCGTCAGCCACCGCGTCCCGACCTCGAACACAAGGCCTCGCGCGCGCCCGGGGTGCGTGTTCCAGTAGACCTCGTTCGCCGATCGCCCACCGATCCTCAGCGGCACGAGCGATTCATCTCCTGGGCGCACCAGCGCCAGCGCTCGGTCAAACAGAGCCCCGTGGTGCTCAAACGCCGCGACCTCGTCGTACTCCACCGAGATCCCGAGAAACGACGTCGGGATCGGCTGACTCCCTCCGGTGAAAGTCAAAGTCGCCGCCCCAGGAGGCACGGTCGACACGCTGCGGGTCGGCGGGTGCTTCGCCGTGGCCCCGGCCGCGACGCTGTCGCTGCCTCTGCTCAGCACGACAGCAGCAAGGACAACAAACGCGGCTGCTCGAAAACCCGTCCGCCGCCCCCACACAAACCCCCGTGTGGGCCCAACCCCGGCTCCTGGCACCCATCGACCATACCGCTGCCGCCGACGCCGTCCGCCATAGGCTCCATTTTTCCCTGGTCGTGGCATGCGTACTCCCGGCTTCGAAGCGCGCTCGCTGCCGTCGACGAGGCTCGTCTAATCAGGCGCCGGCATGGCTTTCTGCATCCGATTGCCCTTGGCTCTTCTTGAGTTCGACCATGAGCACCCGTAGCTCCAAGTCGCCGACGTTCTCGATTGAGTGCGGCGGCCGCGACTCCGACCACAGGACGTCGGGGAGTGCTGGCCGTGAGTTGGCGGCTCTAGTGTCGAGCAGGACCTCTCCGTCCCCGTCGCGGCGGATGAAGTCCGTGGTGCTCAGCACATACTCGACACTCGCCCAGCGATGTGTATGTACGGGCGTCGTCGCCGCGACCGGTACGTGCGTCACGAGTACGCGCACCTGTTCGTTCTCAAACAGAACCTGATGATTCGCAGGCGCCGCGACAAGCGCATCCAGCTCCTCAGGCCACTCCCAGCTGCTTGCGTGCTCGCCGGCCACAGTCGCGCAAACTGCCGTTATGCAGTTGTGGGGATCGCGGCATCCGCGGGCAGGGCCACTCGGCTCGATGCGGAGCTGATCGGTTCGGTCATGTCCTTGAGCGATTTCCCTCGGGGTTGATCCCGAGGACGATCCCGATGATGCCTACCACGATAACAACGCAGCACCCGCCCACGAGCACGCCGACATAGGCCGTGGCCCGGGCCGTTTCATCGGCTGCTCGGATGAAAGTCTGCCGGCGTACCCTCCGGCTCGTGCCACCAGCAGTGATTGGTGGGCCGGCGTACGGCTAGTCGCGTAGAGCGTCTTGGTAGCGGGCGAGGAGTTGGCGTAGCTCCGTGATCCCGCCCTCGCCGAGCGCTGTGGCGTTCTGAAGGTTGCGTTGACGGCTCGTGTCGTTGATCGTGTCGAGCACCGCTTGCCCGGCGCTGGTGAGGATCAGTAGCGGCGAGCGCTGATGGTCGAGGTTGGGCTCGAAGCTCGCGTGTCCCTCGGCGACGATCGCGTCGGCGACGCGCTGGACGCTCTGGCGAGCGAGCCCGAGACGCCGGGCGATCATCGCGACGCTCAGCCGGCCGGTCGCGGCGATCCACATCACTTGCCACCGCGCCTGGGTCTGTCCAGCGAGCTTGGCGATCGCCTCGCCATCGCGCCGCAGCGCACCGGCGAGTTCGAACACTTCAGCCACCAGGTGCTGCATCTCGACGTTGAGCTCCTCTTCGTCCACGAGCCGAATATTAGCAGAGTGCTGTCATGAGTCATATCTATTGCCTTCTTGACAGGGCGCTGTCAATATGGAAGGATGAGCTGGTCCGGTCCACTCGTCACGGAGAAACCATGAGCACCCTCACCGACACCGTCCAGAACGCCCAACGCAAAGCCGCCGAGATCAGTCCGGAGGTCGGCGAGGTGCCGGCGTTCGATCGCCTGGCCGTGATCGACGCGCTACGCGCCGACCAGGCCAACGAAGCCAGACCCGGGCTCGGGATCTACCTCGCGTTCATCCCGTGGATCGTGTTCAGCGTTGCCGCGCAGCACTCGACGGTGAAGCTCGCCGCCGTCAGCGCGCTGCTGACCTCGGTGTTGATCGCCGCACGTTCGATCCGTGCGGGCGCAGCCAAGCTGATCGAACTGGGAACGGTGCTCGCGTTCGTCGGGTTCACCGTCGTCGCGTTCAGGGCCGATCCGGCAACGGGCGCGTTCGTCGCCCGCTACGCCCGGGCGATCGCGGCGGCTCTCCTGGCAGCGATCGCGTTCGGGTCGCTGCTGGTGACGCCGTTCACCGA
>DATNKY010000452.1:0-6018 GCA_035603155.1 Solirubrobacteraceae bacterium | reverse complement strand
CCCGCCGCGAACAGCTCGCTGTCCAGCTCCGTGCGCTCGAGCCGGAGCAGATAGCCGCCGGCGACCGTGTCGAGCCAGAGCCTCCCGCCACCGGACACCGGTTCGAGCGCCTGGCGCAGTCGCCGCACCGCCATCTGCAGTCGCTTGCGTGTGCTGACATCACCGTCGCGCCACAGCGCGTCGATCAGCGCGTCGGCGGTGACCGCGCGGTTCGCTTCCAGGACGAGCAGCGCGAGCAGCGAAACCTGGCGCGGCCCGCCGAGCTCAACCCGCCGCTCGCGGTCCCACACCTCGATCGGACCGAGTATGCGAACAGTGGTCACTACCGCCCACGCCTCCTCGCCGCTCAACGCGACAGCTACGACGAACACTCAACGCTGCGCACCCTCCGAGCACACGCTACCACCGGTAACGGCCGCAGCACGACCCGTCCGTGACCGGCCAAATCGATCCCCACACACGGAGTTTTGCACCCCACCACAAGACGCCAATCTGCAACCCCGACGCCACCGCGAGCTCATCGCCACCCCGATCGCGCCAGGCCGAACGCCCGGCACGACCGTCTCGATCACGCCCCAACCTCCTGCAGGCGGCAGTGGTCAGCTCGCTGAGACGTCGACCCCGGGCTTCGAATCGCCGCCAAATGGAACCATTGCGAGCGAGGGGATTTCAGTCATGAGATTCACGTCTGGCTCGTCCGAGCCCTGAAGACTCAGGGGAACGCGCGAGCCAAATAACTCGATCACAGCGGGTTAGAGCAGTGCGCCACCGGACGTGAGCGCATCAGCAGCCGCTGACCGTGCGCCCGAGGGCGTCTCGCCCACGCGACCAGTACGCACCCGTCCCCAGCCGACGCCCTAACACGCGGCTGGGCCAGACCCAACCAGCAGTAACGCCTCCGTGTTGAGCCTCGTGACCGGACGTGACCGGACTGTGACCGGTCTGCCTGATTGTTGCTCTCGTGACCGTCCAGCTCAATGAAAGGGAACCGCAGTGCAACCACATCTTCATCCCGATTTCGTTCGCATCATCTGCCGCGAGAAGGCCCGTCAGAGGCCGTTCCAGTCGCGCTCGGTGACTCGCTGGCGCTGGAGCTGGCCGTGGCCGACGCGCCGTCTGATCCACCGCCACCAGCCGGTGAACGGGCGGGCATGATGTCGCGCATCCTTCCCGAGCCGAATGTGACGCCGCCCCGGGCGCGAGAGCTCGCCGCGTCGCCGCACGAGCCAGCGACCGTCAACGCATCACGCCGGTCAGCGGCCCGCCAAGCATCGCGCGCCGTGCCGCTCGCGATCCATCAGCTCCTCGATCGCCGCCCAGACCGCCCGTGACGCGCCGCGACACGCGCGACACCGATCAGGAGGCCACCAACCAAACCGCCCAAGCCAGCCAGCCACCAATCCCCGAAGAACTCACACAACACGTTTTTCTTTGTATCCCAACGATAAGGAGCAACCATGCATCATCCTCACACCCGCACCGTCATCTCACGCGCGCGCGTCGCTCTGATCACCGGTCTCGCCACGGCAGGGCTCGTCGCGGCCAGTGGACCAGCGGCCGCAGCGACAGTTCAGAAGCGGTCGCTCGCCCGCACCCACCACGCCACTCAGAAGCGAGCCGTCACCCCGATGCGCATCACCATTCGCACCTACGCCAAGAAGGTCTGAGCCGCTGAAACGGCTGGGCGGGTAGGGCACTCACCCCAAGCGCACCAGCGGCCAAACGGTGACAGGGAGCTGTGGATCAAATCGCCGCAGACCTAGGATCCACAGCTCCCACCCCGCCGCCACCCCGGCGACAGCCCCTCGCGCCTACGACGGCCACGGTCCCTGCCAGCAACCCCGCCCCAAACACGCCTTCGCGTCCACAAGCCCGGCGACCGCCGGGCACGTCCGCTTCTGATACGCCAGCGACCCGACCGAGTTCTCACCGCTGGTGCGGAGGACCGGCAGCAGTGCCGGGCGGACACGCGCAGCCAACCAACTCGACTCCTGCAATCGCGTCAACCCAGACCACCTCATGTGGATCTCAGCCCAGCAGCACGTCGCAGCCACCCACGTGTTCGCACGGTCTGGTGATCGGCCGAGACTGCCCCAATGTCGCCGCCCACCGGGGTGTCTCGCTGTGACTGCTGCTCGAGGCACCGGCCAGCGGGAAGCAGAAGCCGACGACGGTCGCGCGATCGGGCCGAGACGGCCCCTGATTCGTGGGAGGGGAAGCGCGGCGGCGTCGCTCGAGACTTCTGTCGACCCGATCGTGAGCAACAATCCTGCAAGCACCGGGTTCCCCGTATTGGCGACGAGCACGGCGCCCGCGGACCCCGCGGTTCGGACCTACTTTGCTCTCCCGGGGTCTGGGTCCGGGGGGTGCCGAGGCTGCTGCTCCGCGCCGGAAGCGCCGTCCGCACGAAAGCGCCCCGGCATTGCGGAAGACGCGACCGGCCCCGACGAGAACGGTGCCGATCTCAGCTGAGAGCACCTAGTCGGCTGGGGTTAGGCTCAGGTCAGTGGGCGAGGCGCTCCTCGGAGCCGTGTCTTCGTTGGCTCAGGCCGGGAGCGACGACGCGAACCATACGGCTGCAGCCTCGGCTCGCACGCGCGGCGCGGACCGACTGCCTTGCCGCTCACTCACTGGTCGCGCGTGCATGATTGTCGTCCAGGCGTTCCCGGTTGGATAGGTCTGGGGGCGGCAGGCAGGCTTAGGTGCTCGTGGGGTCCTCGCCGAATAGGGTCTCGAGGGTTGAGCGCACCTCGGCCCAGCGGTGGGCGCCGACCTGCGCGGCGTAGCCGCGCTCGAGCACGAGCATCCTCTCGCGAGCGATAGCAAGGACAGCGCGTCCGCGGTCGGTGTATCTGACGATGACGCCGCGTCCGTCGTCGGGGTCTGGGTCGCGGCGCACGAGATCGAGTCGCTCGAGCTCGTCTACGAGCTTGGTGATGGCTTGGCGCGTGACGCCGGCATGCGCGCACGCCAAGTTCCGCTGGCGGCTCAATCCATCGTCGCCAGACGGCCGAAGCTCGACCCGTGAGGAGCGACAAGAGTCGAAGGCTCTAAGCGGCAACCTCGCCGGTGCCTACGAGCTGCAGTGCTAGCGCGGGGCGCTGGACGAGCTGACCGGACAGACGCGGCCGGCCGAGGTCGAGTGGCTGACGGGGGCTGTCAGCGTTCCAGCGCCGACCAGCGCTACCACGCAGAAATCAATTGCACCGCCCGACGCGGCCGCTTTCGCGACGACCGGGATGCGTTTCGGCGCGCCGGACTCGGTCGTCGGGTTGCTGCTTAGGTTCGCCAGCGGGTCGATGCGAGCGTGGTATGGTCGCGGTTGACCTGATCGGCCGCGGTTAGGGGACGTATGGGGCCACTGCATCGGCTGATCGGCGCCTACTATGCGGCTGAGTGGAGGGAGACTTGGATGCAACGTGTTTTGGCCTTCCGGCCCTCAGTGGCGATGGTCGTCGCCCTACTGGCGCTGTTCGTGGCGCTGGGCGGCAGCGCGTTTGCGGCGCTCAGCCTGCCCAAGCACAGCGTCGGCACCAAGCAGCTCAAGAACGGTGCAGTCACCGGTGCCAAGCTGCACGGCAACGCCGTGACATCGAGCAAGGTCAAGAACCATTCGCTCTTGGCTAAGGACTTCAAAGCAGGCCAGCTTCCCGTTGCGAGCGCGAGCGACTCTGGAGCGGTGCTGTCAGGACGCGTCAACAGACTGGGTACGGTCAACAACTCACTCAACTGGGGCGCAGCAAGTGGAATCTCAACCGCGGTCACGGGATCAGACGCGAGCGTCAGCACGCTCTCACCAGACCAGAACCTCTTCGCACGCGACCTCAGCGTTCGTTTGACCGCCGCACCCGGAACTAACGCGGCGCGCGCCGTGCGCCTAGCTGTCAACGGTGTCAGCACGGAGCTCAGCTGTAGCATGCTGAACGTCGCCACGACGTGCTCGGCCCCTGGTCCAGTCGCGGTGCCGGCCGGCAGCACGCTGTCGATCAGAGAACAGGTTCCGTCCACCCCCAGCGGCTCTGCTGCAGCTTCCGACCTCTTGTTCGCGTTCACCTTGACCCAGTCATAGGCCCCGGATCATGGCCGACTCCGGACGGGTTGGCTGGGTCGACACCGGGCGAGCGCTTTGCCACACGATCTGGATCGTTAGCTCGTGTACATAGCGGACCCCAAACGGCGGCTTTGACGGCGACGCCAAGGCCCACGTCTAGACCGGCGCTCCTCTGGGGCGTGCTGCTCGTGTTCGTCTGAGCGCTAGTCAGTCCGTCTGTGCGGCGGCACGACGCGCGTCGGCGTGACGTGCGTGTACGTCGAGCTCGGGGTAGGGACGCGCTCGACAGCGATGCGCGCCCCGCTGGAGGCGTCGCTTAGCGGTGCAGGGGCTGCCAGTCGGGGTCGGTCGGGGAGAACCCCGGGATCTTCAGCGCGTGCGGATGTGATCCGTCGGCTCTCATCAGCCACAGGGTTCCGAGATTGACGGGCTCAAACACGATCTTGGTCCCGTCCGGTGAGTACGCCGGCGTCCCGGGGTTCCGGGGAATGCCGGTGACTTCGTGGAGGCCGGTGCCGTCGGCGTGAACTGTGAACAGGTGGATCGCCGCCGCGTTCCCGCGCACGAACACGAGCGTCGCGCCGTCAGGCGACCAGTCCTCCTGGCCGTCAGTCTGGCCTCGCGGCGCGGTGGTGATCCGGCGTCGGGGCCCACCGCGAGCCGGCACCACAAAGATCGAGCGTCCCGGTCGCGCATACGCGATCTCACCGCGAGTCGACCATGCCAGCGTCCCACCGCATCGGTGGCAGATCACAACCCCGCCACCCGTATTGACGTTGATCACGTGGATCGCGCCTGACGCGGCATATGCGATGCGAGCGCCGTTGGGCGACCACACCGGAGCTGCGGTGTTCGGCCTCACCGAGGCCACAGCCCGCACCTTGCCGGTAGCGATCGTGTCGATCTCGACCTGTTTCGCGTTCGCAGCGACGAACGCGATCTGCTTGCCGCCGGGCGAGATGCTGAAGCTGTCCACCATGTTCGGAATGCCCGGGACGCGATGCAGCCGACCACCGGATGCACTGACGAGCCACACACCGTGAAATGTCTCGCCAGAGCCGCCGCCACGCCCACCGAGAAACCCAATCCGCCCATCGCGTCCGGGATACGCCGCCCGCGCGCCTGTCGCCACAGCAGCCCCGATAACCGCCACGGCGACCAGCAGTCCAATTCGCTTCCCCATCCTAACGACGCCTCCCGTCGATCGTGCCGCGCACAGCCTACTGATCACCGCCAGCCCGTTCTCGGCGATCACCCCGACTGAGCCCGACGCGGGCCAACACCACCGCCTCTTCCTGCTCATGCGTCGGGCCAACCCGGGACGGGTGCTTGGCCACGCGGCTGTCGGGCAAACCCTTGGGGTCCTCGACTTTCTGTGCGTCCGTGACAAGGCGCCGATTTCGAAGCGAGTCTTTTCACTCGCGGAGAGCCCGCCTCGTCCGCATCCGGCGATCTCACGCGGTCGGTGAAAACTGTCGTTGTCGTTTTCGTATAACCGCTTAGGTTTGCGCGACAGTCTCCCACCAACGCGATCGGCGGCCGCCGTCAACCCTGTCGCCGCTCAATGAGCGAAGGAGTGGCCATGCGCGAGCCGAAACGGCCGACGCGCGCTGCCGGTTGGGGACGCACGGAGTCGCGAAGCCGTGCCGGCAGACCCATCCACCCAATCGACTCTAATTGCTCACGCCCGACCAACACAAACGGTCTCCGTCGAACCCAAGGCAGTCCAAACGGGTGCGACGGCTATGAGGAGGCCGGCGCGGCGGATGCGCGCTCGAGGGCGCGCTGGTAGGCGGGGCGGTCAGAGAGCCTCGTCAGGTAGTTATCGAGCACCGGTGCAAACGGCTCGGGAAAATTGGCGCGCTTGGCGAACGTGAGGGCCGTGCTGACCAGCACGTCGGCCACGCCGAAGCTCGCCTCGACTAGGTAGTCGCCGCCATTCAGGGTCTGGGCGACCGCATCGGCCG
>DATNKY010000440.1:0-3616 GCA_035603155.1 Solirubrobacteraceae bacterium | reverse complement strand
CGCAGACCGGCGGGCAGCTCGACGTCGGCGAAGCGAGCATGCTGACCGGCGTCTTCCACCTGCACGAGCAGGAGGCCCGGCAGGTGATGACGCCGATTCCGGCGGTCGTGACCGTGGACCTGTCCGAGAACGTCGAGACCGCGCTGCGGCGCTGCGTCGAGACCGGGCACTCGCGCCTGGTCGTCACCGAGGACGAGAACCAGGACCGCGTCAAGGGCATCGTGCATGTCAATCAGCTCGTCAAGCTGATGATGGCCGACGGTTACGAGGCCCATTTCGGCAGGCTAGTCCGCGCGGCGCCGATCGTCCCCGAGACCAAGCCGCTCGATGACCTGCTCGCCGACCTCCAGCGCGAGCGGACCGAGCTCGCGATCGTGATCGACGAGTACGGGCGGACGGCCGGGATCGTCACGATCGAGGACATCATCGAGGAGGTCGTCGGCGAGATCGCCGACGAGACCGATCCCGCCGGCGGTGCGATTCGCAAGCTCGCGAACGGCGACTGGTTCGTCCGCGGCCACGTCGCGGTCTCCGATCTCGAGGGCTACGGGCTGCACCTCCCACTCGATACCGACGCCTACAACTCGATCGGCGGCTTCGTGTTCGCCGAGCTCGGCCGGCTCCCCAAGCGTGGCGATCAGGTCGCCGCCAACGGCTACTCGATCCGCGTCGAGTCCGTCCGCGAGAACCGGATCGAAGCGGTCAGGATACGCGAACGCAAGAGCCCCGCGCGGCCGGCCCAGAGCCCGGCCGGCGACCGCGCCTGATCGTCTGCGCGTTGTCAACCAACGAAGATTGATGCGAGCGCAGCAGCGTTTCGCATCATTCGTTACATTTCCCGGCAGCGCGACTACCGGTGGCTCGCGATCGCAGCATCACAGATCATCCGGTGGTTGAGAGGAGAGACTGAAGCCGGCCCATCGCTTGGGCCGGCTTCAACTAACCCGACTTCCTGTGTAAAGCCAAAGGCCGTCGTGAAGGCGCGCCCGCACCAAAAAGAAACCGGCCCGCTGGGGACGGGCCGGTTTCGTGCTTCTGGGGAGGAGGTGCTGCTATGAGGTACGTCGCGTTGGGAATATTCGGCTCCGCAGATGAACGCGTCTTAAAGAGTTCTCCTAGCGGTTCGTAAGGAGTCAGTATTCGTAGAAGCCTCGGCGGGTTTTGCGTCCCAGGGCTCCCTCGGTAACCAGTTGGCGCAGCCTGTCCGGGACTTGGGCGCCGATCGACTCTCCGATCGCCTGCGCGACATCGAGTCCGACGAAGTCCAACAGTGCCAACGGTCCCATCGGCAAGCCGGCGCCGAGCGTCATGCAGCGGTCGACGTCGGCCGCCTCGATACCTGTCTGTGACATCAGCTCGACGGCATCGAACAGGTACGGGAACAGCAGCCGGTTGACGACGAAGCCCGGCGTGTCCGGCACCTCGACCGGCGTCTTGCCGAGCGTCTCGCAGAACGCCCGCGCGCGGGCTCGCACCTCGGCGCAGGCCTGCGGCGGAAACGCCAGCTCGACGAGCTCCATCCGCGTGACCGGGTTGAAGACGTGAAGCCCGACGAACCGTTCCGGGCGGCCACTGGCGGACGCGAGCGCGGCGATCGAGAGCGACGAGGTCGTCGTCGCCAGGATCGCGTCCGGATCGGCGGCCGCGCCGAGCTCGGCGAGCAGCGGCTCCTTGTGATCGCGGTCCTCGGCGACTGCCTCAACGATGAACGTCTCGCCGTGGAGCGCCGCCTGATCGGTCGAGATCGCGACTCGCTGGGCTATCTCTGGCTCGCCCAGCTTGTCGCACAGGTTCGCGACGCTTGCGCGGGCGCGGTCGGCCGAGCTCTGCGAGCGAGCCCAGAGGACCACGTCACCCCGGCGGGCGGCGGTGACCGCAAGCCCGCACGCGATCGTGCCGGCCCCGGCGATTGCGAGTCTTTCGTCCAATTGGTCTCCTGGTTGCTGACCGCCGCCGTCGCTGGTCGGCCGTTCGGGCTCGTAACAGTACGCAACCGTACCGATCAGCGGTGCGCCGATCGTCGGCGAGTTCGAGCGTCAGTTTTCCTGATTCGTGGGACGGATCAGGACCTCATTGACCGCCATCCGTCGCGGTCGGGTGACGATGAACGTGATCGCGTCGGCAATGTCCTGCGCCTGGAGGATCTCGACCCCGTCGAAGCGCGCATCGATCTGTTCCTGGATCTCGGGCCGGTTGTGCGTGCGCAGCTCCGTCGCGACGGCGCCGGGCTCGACCAGCGAGACGCGGACGTGGCGACCCGTGACCTCCTGGCGCAGCGCCTCGCTGAACGCGCCGACGCCGTGCTTTGTCAAGTTGTAGACGCCGCTGCCACTGCGGGCGACCCGGCCGGCGACCGAGCTGATGTTGACCATGTCGGCGACCTGGCGGGGGCCGTCTTGTGCCGCGCTGAGAAGATGGGGGAGGGCGGCGTGCGCGCAGTACAAAAGACCCTGCACGTTGATCGCGACCATCTGGTCCCACTCCTCGAGCGGTGCGCCGACCGTCGGACCGAGAAGCATCACGCCGGCGTTGTTGATCAACGTATCGAGGCTGCCGAGCTTGGAGACCGTACGCTCGACCAGGGCCTGCGCCTGCTCCGGCGAGGTCACGTCGGCCTCGATCGCGAGCGCCTTGCCGCCACGGTCGGCGATCGTCGCGGCGAGCCGGTCGAGACGGTCCGCGCGGCGCGCCGCGATCGCGACCGCGGCCCCATGCTCGGCGAGCGCTACCGCCGTCGCTTCGCCGATCCCGCTCGAGGCGCCGGTCACCAGTGCGACCGTTCCCTGTAGCTCGCCGGTGCTCATCGTCGCCAGCATTATCGCCGGTCACCGGCGCAGGGCCTGAGCTCTGGTAAAGACAGCGGCTGATGTCAGCCTCCGCCGACATGGTCCGTGCGGCTCGGCTGCACCGCCACGGGGAGCCGCTGGTCGTCGAGCAGGTTCAGCTGCTCGCTCCGGCGCTCGACGAAATACGCGTTGAGCTCGAGTTCGGCGGCGTCAACCCGATCGACACCTACATGGCCCTCGGGCGCGTGGCCCCGGACGGGCCCTGCCGCGAACGCTCGGCGGCGAGGCGGCGCGGACGACCGACGGACGCTTGGTTCTGGTCTCGGGCGAGGGCCTTGGGGCGGTGCGCGACGGCGTCTGGACGCAGGCGGCGGTTGTACCGGAACACGCGGTGGTCGAGATCCCGGACGGGGTCGAGATCCCGGACGGGGTCGTGAGCCGGGACGCTGCCGCGATGGGGATCGCCGGCCTGATGGCGCTGAAGGTCGCGCGCGATCTCGCGCACGTGAGCGGCGAGGATCGCGTGCTGGTGCTCGGCGCCTCGGCCGGCCCCGAAGTCAACTTCAACATGCAGGACCTGTACCGCAAGATGGTGTCGATACTCGGCTGTGGCGGCATGAGCCTGACTCGCCACGAGCGGCGTGTCGGTCTGCATCACGCGCTGGCGGCGATCGCCGACGGGTCCATTCGAGTCCGGGTGGACCACGTGCTCGCACTCGAGGACGTCAACGATGCGTTCGCACGCCTCCGTGACCGCCGCGTGCAGGGCAACCTCCTGCACGACCTGACCTAGGGTCGCTGGTCCGGTCCTGGCGGGGGTAAATCGGCCC
>DATNKY010000533.1:0-10514 GCA_035603155.1 Solirubrobacteraceae bacterium | reverse complement strand
TGTTCTACATCCGCCGCGAGCGCCTCGAGCGACGAGCAGGTGCATCGGCCGACGCGGCGCTGGCCGCCACCTCGGCCACCGTCGGCCGGGCGATCCTGGTCGCGGGTGCGACCGTCATGATCGGCCTCGCGGGCCTGCTGTTCACCGGTTTCGGCGTGTTCACGTCGATGGCGCTGGGCGCGATCGTGGTCGTCGCGATCGCCGTCGTCGGTTCGCTGACCGTGCTGCCCGCGACGCTGGCGCTGCTCGGTGACCGGATCGACCGCGGACGGATCTGGCCTCGCCGTCGTCGCTCGCACGCCCGTCCTCGCAGGACCGCGTGGCAGGTGTTCGCCACCGGCGTGACGGGTCATCCGCGGAGCTCGCTCGCGGTCGCGGTGCTCCTGCTGGCGGCGCTCGCGGCACCGGTGATCGGGATGCAGACCGGCGAGCCCGGCCAGAACGACGTCGGGCCCAAGACCCCGATCCGCGTCGCGGAGCGGTCCATCGAGCGCGCATTCCCGGGTTCCTCGGACACTGCCGATCTGGTCGTCAGCGGGCACGGGCTCGGCCAGCCGCAGGCGGTCGCGCAGCTGGGGCGGATCGGCCGCCACGGCCGGCAGATCACCCACGGCCGCGGCGCCGTCGCGCTGCAGGTGTCGCGGGACGGCGGGACTGCGCAGCTGCAGATCCCGATGCCCGAAGCCGGCCTGACGGTCGGCGACCATCGCGTGCAGGCGCTGCGAAACGAGCTCGAGCCTGCGGTCGGGCGGGCGATCCCCGGCGCGCGAGCCGATCTCACCGGCGACTACGCGGGCAACCTCGATTTCTCGAGCCGCCTGTCGCACGTCACGCCGCTTGTGATCGCGTTCGTGCTCGCGCTGGCGTTCGTCCTGCTGATCGCGACGTTCCGATCGCCGTTGCTGGCATTGTCGGTGATCGGGCTCAACCTGCTGTCCGTCGGGGCCGCGTTCGGAGTGCTGGTCGAGGTGTTCCAGCACCACTGGGCGCAGTCACTGCTCGGTTTCCAGTCCGATGGCGCGGTCGTCGACTGGCTGCCGCTGTTCGCGTTCGTGATCCTGTTCGGTCTCTCGATGGACTACACGGTGCTGGTCCTCGAGCGTGCTCGTGAGGCGCGGCGCGCCGGCGCGAGCGCGAGGCAGGCCGCGGCCGAGGCGCTCGCGAGCACCGGCGGTGCGGTGACGAGCGCCGCGCTCGTGATGGTCGCCGTGTTCTCGGTCTTCGCGACCCTCCCGTTGCTCGAGTTCAAGCAGCTGGGGGTCGGGTTGGCGGCGGCGATCGCGCTCGACGCGACGATCGTTCGGGGGCTCGCGCTTCCGGCCGTTCTGACCCTGCTGGGCGATCGCGGGCTGGCTCCGGCGCGGATTTCGGGCAAACGGACCCCTGGCTGGGATCATGGAGTCGATGTCGACGAGCGGCGGACCGAGATCGCGCACGTCGCGGCCCTCGGATCGATCAATGACTGAGCGCACTCCCGTCTCAGACCGGGGCTCGGTGGTGCAGCGGACGGTGCTCGTGCCGTCCGCTGTGCTCCTGCTCACGCTGATCGTCATCTGGGCGGCGACCGGAGCCGGCTATTTCTGGCCGATGTGGGCGGCGCTCGGGCTCGCGATCCCGGCTGGTCTCTGGGGAGCCATCCGCTGGGCGCGCCTTCGGCCACGGGGAGCGAGTCGCCGCTACGCGATGCAGGCGAGCGTCTCGCTCGTGCTGATCGTGACTGACGTGCTGATCTGGGCGATGTCGGGAGGCGGCTATTTCTGGCCGATCTTCCCGTTTGTCGGGCTGGCCGGCGCGCTCGCCGTGCACCGGGCGTTCCTGCGGCCGGGCCAGCGGTCGCTTGAGCTCCGCGTCGACGAGCTCACCCGGACGCGCAGCGGGGTGCTCGACGTCCAGGCGTCGCAGCTGCGCCGGATCGAGCGCGATCTGCACGACGGAGCTCAAGCGCGCCTGGTCGCGCTGAGCATGCAGCTCGGGCGTGCCGAGGAGCGCCTGGCTGACCACCCTGAAAGCGCGGCGCTTGTCCGCAGTGCGCGCGAGGAGGCGACGGCGGCGATCAGGGAGCTGCGGGATCTGGCGCGTGGCATCGCCCCGCCTGTGCTCGCCGACCGAGGGCTCGTCGCGGCCGTGCAGTCGCTTGCAAGCCGCTCGACGGCGAAGGTCGAGGTGATCGGCGAATTAGGCCATCGGCTGCCGCCGGCGGTCGAGACCGCCGCCTACTTCGTCGTCGCCGAGTCTCTGACCAACGTCGTCAAACACGCGCCGGGAGCCAGCGCCCGCGTGACGCTCAGTCTCGACGGCGCAATGCTTGTAGTCGAGGTCGCCGACAACGGACCGGGCGGCGCCGATCCGGCGGGGGGTGGGCTGAGCGGGCTCAAGCAGCGCGTCGAGGCGCTCGACGGCCGGCTCGAGGTCCACAGCGTCGCCCGCGAAGGGACGGTCGTGTGGGCAGTGCTGCCGTGCGAGTAGTCGTCGTCGAGGATCAGGCCCTACTGCGTGAGGGGATCGTCGCGCTGCTGGCCGAGAATGGGATCGAGGTGGTCGCCCAGGCCGATGACGGGCCTGGGCTGCTCCGGATCGTCGAGGGCCATAAGCCCGATTTGGCGATCTGCGATGTGCGGCTGCCACCGACGTTCAGCGACGAGGGGATCCGCGCGGCGCTCGAGGCGCGCCGACGGCACCCCACGCTCGCGGTACTCGTGCTCTCGCAGTACGTCGAGCCGGTCTATACGGGCGAGCTGCTCGCATCGGGCGAGGGCGGCGTCGGGTACCTCCTCAAGGAGCGCGTCAGCGAGGTGCGGACGTTCGTCGAGTCGGTCAAGCGCGTCGCGGGCGGCGGCACGGCACTCGACCGTGAGGTCGTAAGCGCGCTGATCGCCGACCGCGATCGCAGTGGCGATCGAGCCGGGCTCGACGCTCTCACCGCGCGCGAGCGCGAGACGCTCGAGCTGATCGCACAGGGTCGCACGAACGCCGCGATTGCCCGCGAGATGGTGGTCACGCTCGGCGCCGTGGAGAAGCACGTCTCGAACATCTTCGCCAAGCTCGATCTGCCGGCCGGCAATGACGACCACCGCCGCGTGCTGGCGGTGCTGGCGTACCTGCGCGCGACCGCCAGCCAGTGAGGCCCCAGCCACTCGCGGGTAGACGCCAGCCATGACAACCGTTGAGCAGCCCTTACTCGAGGTACCCCAGCCGACCGAGCCGGCGACCCCCGCGGTCCCGGATGCGCCGGTCACCCCGATCGATCCCGATCCCGGCACGCCGGCCGCTCCCGAGGAGCCGATGATCGTTCCCAACCCGGAAGAGCCCGCGACGCCCATCGACCCCGATCCCGGCCCCGGGCCAGACCCGAGTCGCGACCCGGTCCCGGAGCCAGACCCCGGGACCGGGCTTGCGATGACCGCCGCCCGCTAGGCGGGCCGCGGCCGGGTTCGCTCGGTCGGCTTGGTCGCCGCCGCGCCCGCGCGTTTGACGCCCGACTGCACCGAGCCCGTGACGGCGGTGAGCGGTTTGGCGATCCCCTCGAGTCCCTTGCGCTCGGCCTTGACGCCGAACACGATCTCGATCAGGCCGCCCGCGATCATCAGCACAGCGCCGAGCGCGAGCGCCAGGAAGACGTCCGTCGCGTTGCCGGTCGGGACCAGCCGCCCGAAGACCTGGGGTCCGGCGATACCGCCGATGCCGGTGCCGACCGCGTAGAACAGGGCGATCGCGAGCGCTCGGGTCTCCATTGGGAAGATCTCTGAGACCGTCAGGTAGGCGGCGCTCACGCCCGCGGAGGCGAAGAAGAACACGACCGACCAGCACAGGGTCAGCGTGGTGGCGTTGAGCTGATTCTCCTTGAACAGGTAACCGGTGATCAGCAGCAGTACGCCGGACAGGATGTAGGTGCCGGCGATCATCGGCTTGCGGCCGACTGTGTCAAACAGCGGTCCGAGGACGATCGGGCCGATCAGGTTGCCGACCGCGAACGCGACCAGGTAGTACGGCGCGTTGGAGGTCGCCACGCCGAAGAACGTGCTCAGCAAGGTCGCGTAGCCGAACAGGATCGCGTTGTAGAGGAACGCCTGGCCGATGAACAGGCCCAGGCCGAGAACGGTCCGCTTGGGATACGTCGCGACGATCGCCTTCGAGATCTCCCAGAGGCCGATCGACTTGCGCTGCTTGATGGTGATTGTCTCGTCGGGGTCGTCGAGCTCGGCACCGGTGCTCTCGGCCACCTGACGCTCGATGTCCTGGGTGACCTCCTCGGCCTCGTCCTCGCGGCCGTGGATGAACAGCCAGCGTGGGCTCTCGGGCACGTGCCGACGGACGATCAGGATCGCGGTACCGAGGATCGCGCCGAGCGCAAAACAGATCCTCCAGCTCAGCAGTGCCGAGAAGGTGTGCAGCGCCGCGACCGAGAGCAGCGCGCCGGCCGCCGCTCCGGCCCAGTACGTCCCGTTGATCAGGATGTCGATCCGGCCGCGGTGCTTGGCCGGGATCAGTTCGTCGATCGCGGAGTTGATCGCCGAGTACTCGCCGCCGATGCCCATGCCGGTCACGAACCGGCAGGCGAAGAAGAACAGCGGCGTCCAGGCGAACGCAGTCGCGATCGTCGCCGCGAGGTAGACGCCGAGCGTGATCATGAACAGGCGCTTGCGCCCGAACAGGTCGGTCAGCCGCCCAAACAGCAGCGCGCCGACGCATGCGCCGGCGACGTACAGCGACGCGGCCCAGCCCGCTACTTCGGCGGCGGAAATGTTGATGCCGCTGCCCTTGGCGGAGATCGCTCCGGCGATCGAGCCAACGATCGTGACCTCGAGGCCGTCGAGGATCCAAACAGTGCCCAGCCCGACGAGGATCCGCCAGTGCCAGCTCGACCACGGCAGCCTGTCCAAACGCGCCGGAATGTTGGTTTCAATCGTCCCGAGTTCGTGGCTCTTGGTAGAGCGTGTCGCCGTGGCTAGCGCCATCACATCCTCCCGATCGTCTGCTCGATATCCGGGGCCTACCCCGTCACGGGAGCGGTCAGTCGAGCCGTGGAGAGGTGGTCACGACGCTGACGCCCGGCGCTTGGCGGTCGCGTCGATCGGGTAGAACACGCGCGCCGATGGGGGATACGCGCCGGCTTGATCCGGGCGCGGAAATTGCGGCACATACCGACCGCGTGTCGGGCGTCGCGTGTTCGACGACCGGGCAGGTGCACCCTCGCCCCGCGCGTCGTTGTGCGTGGAAAATCCGGCGGGCCCGACCGGATTTTCCACGGAGTGCGCGATCAGCGGGACGGGCGTGGAAGATCCAAGCAGGCCTGACCGGATTTTCCACGGAGTGCGCGCTCAGCGGGACGGCGGAGAGAATCGGCCGGGGACGACGGACGCTCCACGGAACGCGGCGGGATGGGGCGACGGTCGTGACCTGAGCTCGGCGCGAGCGCGTGCGTCAGGCGGTGGCGTGGTTAAACGCCCGGACGATCTCGGCGGCGACGGCCTTGGAACCACGACGGCCGACCGCGATCGTGTAGTGGTTGACGTCGGGGACCTGGATCGCGCGTCGCCGCTCGGGATCCTGAGCCTGCCACTCGTGCACGAGCGCCAGCGGCTGCATCGGGTTGGGGTCGTCGATCAGCCCGCGAGGGGCGCAGAGCAATACCGCGGGGGTCTGCAGCGAGCGGGCGTCCGCGGTCGCGAACAGGTCGACGCCGTCCTGTCGGACCGCCTCGGGATTGACCGACGAGTGAAGCTCGGGCGGCTCGCCGACAAGGTCGTAGTCGGCGTACTCGTTCAGTTGCGCGCGATCGACGTCGCCGCGTGCGAACGCCGGGTGCGCAGCCCACCACGCTCGGTATGCAGCCCGGTCCGGGAACGTCATCTTCAGGCGAGCGATCGCCGGTCCGAGGAACGCCTCGAGGAACCGCTCCGGGTCGGTGCCGGGCGCGAGCGGAATCGTCAGCCCGCCGTCTACCAGCACCAGGGTGCGGACGCGATCGGGGTGGGCGATCGCGAGCGCAGCCGCGATATAGGCGCCGAGCGAGTGCCCGACCACGACCGCCCGCTCGAGGCCCAGCGCGTCGAGCACCGCGATCATGTCACGCACGTGCGTTGCGATCCCGAACGGGCCCGGGAGTTGGTTGCTCGCGCCCCGGCCGCGCAGATCGACGGCTGCCAGCGAGACCGCGTCATCGACCGCCTGCGCGATCGCCAGCCACGAGCGGTTGGTCGACGTGATCCCGTGGATCGCGAGCACGACCGGAGCGTCGGCGCTCTGGCTACCGAGCCTTGTGGTCGCGAGCGAGCCACCGGCGACCGGCACCTCGATCGGTTCAGTCATGCACAGGCGCGCATGCGGACCAGTAGGCCGACGATCGCGCTCCGAGAACGATGTAGAGGTCTATGTGCACGGACGGCTACCTTCGACGGGCCGGACCATGGCCGTTCGCGACTACGTCAGCCTGCACCGGCGTCGGTGGATCGCCGGAGAGTAGCCATCCTTCATCGACAGGGCGCAGCAGGCCCCGCCTGCCGAGCTCCGAGAGCGCACTGGTCACCGTCGGCCGGCGCGCGGCGACGAGGTCGGAGAGGACGGCGTGCGTGAGCCGCAACGGAACGACGACCCCGTCGGGGCGCACCTTGCCCCAGCGATCGGCCAGATGCCAGAACAGCAGGTGAAGGCGCGTGTCGACCCGTGCCTGGTGGACGATCGCCATGTTCACGGCGAGCTGGCGCGAGCGCGCGATCGCGCGTGAGAACAGGCGCCCGGCGACTTCCGGGAAGTGGGCCAGCTGGAGCACGAACCGCTCGTCGAGCAGCGCCAGGCGCGACGGTTCGAGCACCAGCCAATCGTTGGTCAGCGAGAGCGTCGACTCGCCCTCGTGGTAGGGCGAGCGCAGCACGTCGCCCTCGCCGAGCAGCTCGGCGCCGAATCGGCTGTTGATCCCGATCCGGTGCAGGAGAACGCCGTCGAGCAACAGCAACCCGAGGCCGCTTCCGAGCACCAACTTGCGATTCGGCCAGGGGCCGGCCGCCAACTGGATCTCGCGTGTGATCACTGTGTCCAGGGCCTGGGTGCGGACGCTGGGGTCGATGCCCTCAGCGAGCTCGGGATCCTCACGCAGCACGTAGCAGACGTTGGACGGTGGACGCAACATCGCGGTCACCCGTTACGCGGCAGCGGTCACCTCGGCAGCCCCCGCGGTGTCGGACACCGGCTGCGCGATTGCGTGTGACAGTTGTTCGGGGCGTTGAAGTGGGGACATGTGCCCGGTGCGCTCGAGCCCGATGTCCGCTCCGACACCCGTTGCGGCCGCAGGCAGCGTCAGAATTCGAACAAAATGTCCGGATTTACGCTCATGGTCCATCGTCAGCTGCCCATCCGGTCACGAACCTTACATACCCATCTGGGGGCTCGTAACCGCGTGGTCCCAAGAGCGCCCGGCCGCGGCCAATAGGATTCCGGCGGTGCGGATCGGACTGCTCACGGGAGGCGGCGACTGCCCAGGACTCAATGCGGTCATCAGAGCCGTTGTCAGGAAGGGGATCGACAGCTACGGCGACGACGTGGTCGGATTCAGAGACGGGTGGCGTGGCGTGCTCGACGATGTCGCCGATCCGCTGACGATCGAATCCACGCGCGGGATCCTGCCGCGCGGGGGCACGATCCTCGGGAGCTCGCGGACCAATCCCTACAAGCGCGACGATGGCCCTGCGCTCGTTCAACGGACGCTCGCCAGCCACGAGCTCGACGGCCTGATCACGATCGGCGGCGAGGACACGCTCGGCGCCGCGAACCGCCTCAGCGAGGCCGGAATCAATGTGATCGGGGTGCCGAAGACGATCGACAACGACCTCGGCGCGACCGATGTGACGTTCGGGTTCGACACCGCACTCCACGTCGCGACCGAGGCCGTCGACCGGCTGCATACGACCGCCGAGAGCCACCACCGGATCCTCGTCGTCGAGGTGATGGGGCGCAGCGCCGGATGGATCGCGCTGCACTCGGGGATCGCGGGCGGCGCCGACGTGATCCTGATCCCCGAGCTGCCGTTCGACATCGACGAGATCTGCCGGCTGATCGGGCGCCGCCACGAGCGCGGCCGCTACTTCTCAATCGTCGTCGTCGCTGAGGGAGCGGTGCCAAAGGAGGGCACGATGAGCGTCGCGACCGGCGAGCTCGACGAGTTCGGCCACCCGCGGCTGGGCGGGATCGGCCAGCGGCTCGAGAAGGAGATCGAGGCGAGGACCGGCTTCGAGACCCGCACCACGGTGCTCGGTCACACGCAGCGAGGGGGGACCCCGACCGCGTTTGACCGCGTGCTCGCCACCCGCCTCGGGTTGGCCGCCATCGACGCCGCGCACGACGGGCGCTGGGGCTACATGACGGCGGTGCGAGCAACGCAGATCGAGTTGGTCGCGCTCGCCACGGCGGTCGCCGAGGTACGCCGCGTGCCGCTCGAGGAATACGAGCGCTACCGGGTGCTGTTCGGGTGACCGCTCACGCGTTCACTGAACGGAGCGTTTCGAGGCCGGCCGATCTGACTATGCTGCCCTCAATGGCAGCGCAAACTCCGACCAAAATGGTTCCGTGACCGCCTCTTCGACCACCACGAACATCGATCAGCTGTGCATCGACACGATCCGGACGCTGTCAATGGACGCCGTCCAGAAAGCGAACTCGGGTCACCCAGGCGCGCCGATGGGCCTGGCGCCGGTCGCATACACGCTGTACACGCGCGTGATGCGCCACAACCCCGGCAACCCGAGCTGGATCGACCGCGACCGGTTCGTGCTCTCGGCCGGCCACGCGTCGATGTTGCTCTACTCGACCCTGTTTTTGACGGGTTACCCGATGACGCTCGACGACATCGAGCACTTCCGGCAGGTCGGCTGGCCCACCGCCGGCCATCCGGAGCGGTGGGACAGCCCCGGGATCGAAGCGACGACCGGTCCGCTCGGACAGGGGATCTCGATGTCGGTCGGGCTCGCGCTGGGCGAGCGAATGCTCGCGGCGCGCTTCAACCGTGACGGCCACGACGTCGTCGACCATTTCACCTTCACGATCGCCTCCGACGGCGACATGCAGGAGGGCGTCGCCTCGGAAGCCTCCTCGCTCGCCGGTCATCTCGGACTCGGGCGGCTGATCGCGTTCTACGACAACAACAAGATCCAACTCGCGGGCCCGACGTCGCAGTCGTTCACCGAGGACGTCGCCAAGCGTTACGAGGCCTACGAGTGGCACGTGCAGAACGTCGGCGAGGATCTATCGGTCGAGCGCCTCGAAGAGGCCACGCGGACCGCAATGGCGGTGCAGGACCGTCCGTCGCTGATCATCGTGCGCTCCCACATCGGCTACGGCAGTCCGCACAAGCAGGACTCGTCCGCTGCGCACGGATCGGCGCTGGGGGAGGACGAGGTCCGCCTCACCAAGGAGGTCTACGGCTGGGACCCGGACAAGCACTTCTACGTTCCCGACGAGGCGCTTACGCACTTCCGCCGCTGTTGCCAGCGCGGCAGCGACCTCGAATCCGAATGGCAGCAGCGCTTCGATGCGTACCGTGAGGCATTCCCCGCCGAGGCCGAGGAGCTCGAGATGATCTACGCGGGCAGGCTGCCAGACGGCTGGGAGACCGGGCTGCCGCGCTTCTCGGCCGACGACAAGCCGGTCGCGACGCGCAAAGCATCGGGTGACGTGATCCAGTGGGCCGCGAAGGCGATCCCGCAACTGGTGGGCGGCTCCGCCGACCTGTCGACCTCGAACGACACCGACATCGATGGCGCCGGCGACGTCGAGCGTGGCACGTACGGTGGCCGCAACCTCCGCTTCGGGGTTCGCGAGCACGCGATGGGCGCGATCGTCAACGGCCTCGCGCTGCAGGGGTTCCGCAGCTACGGCGGGACGTTCCTCACGTTCTCGGACTACATGCGCGGCGCCGTCCGCCTGTCGGCGCTGATGGGGCTGCCGTGCGTCTGGGTCTGGACACATGACTCGATCGGGCTCGGCGAGGACGGTCCCACGCATCAACCGATCGAGCAGTTGGCGGCGCTTCGGGCGATGCCGCGCCTCAACGTCCTACGGCCGGCGGATGCGAACGAGACGGCGCTCGGCTGGCGCTTTGCGCTGCGCAACGGCAACGCCCCGACGGCGTTTGCGCTCTCACGCCAGAACCTTCCGATCCTCGACCCGGACGCGATTCCCGACGACGCGATCGAGCGCGGGGCCTACGTTTTACGGGAAAGCGGCGACGGCGGCGAAACGCCTGATCTGATCTTGATCGGAACCGGGTCCGAGGTTTCGCTGTGCCTGCAGGCGGCCGATGCGCTTGCCTCGGAGGCCCGCGTGCGCGTCGTGTCGATGCCGTGTATGGACACGTTCGCGGAGGCCGACGACGACTACCGGGAGTCGGTGCTTCCGTCCGCCTGCCGCGCGCGGATCGCGGTCGAAGCGGCGGTGCAGCTCGGCTGGGACCGCTGGATCGGCCCCGATGGCCGGTTCGTGGGCATGCACTCGTTCGGCGAGTCCGGCCCCGCGCCGCAGGTGTA
>DATNKY010000197.1:0-4409 GCA_035603155.1 Solirubrobacteraceae bacterium | reverse complement strand
CGTCGACATTGACGCCGAAAAGGTGCGGCGGCTGCGGCGCGGCGAGGTGCCGATCTATGAGCCGGGCCTGGCGGAGTCGATCGCCGCCTGCGCCGATCGTCTGCACTTCGGCACCGAGCTCGCGCCCGCGCTCGAGCACGCTCGGCTGCTGTTTGTAGCCGTTGGGACGCCGCCCACCTACTCGGGCGATGCGGATCTGAGCGCCGTCCACGCGGTGGTCGAGGCGATGCCGGCCTCGGACCAGCACGCGCTGGTGATGAAGTCGACCGTGCCGGTTGGCACGGGCGCCTCGATTCGTCGCGCGCTGGCCGAGCAAGGCAAGGCGGCCTTCTCCTATGTCTCGTGTCCCGAGTTCCTCAAGGAAGGCTCGGCGCTGGAGGATTTCCGAGCCCCGGACCGTGTCGTGATCGGCGACGACGGCAACTGGGCCGGCGACGCCGTCGTCAAGCTCTACGAGCCGCTCGACGCGCCGGTGGTGCGCACCGACGTCGCGAGCGCCGAGATGGTCAAGCTCGCCGCAAACGCCTTTCTGGCGACCAAGATCTCGTTCATCAACGAGATCGCCAACGTCTGCGAGGAGACCGGCGCCGACGTGCTCGAGGTCGCGCGGGGGATGGGGCTCGACCACCGGATCGGAAGCCACTTCCTGCGGCCGGGGATCGGCTTCGGGGGATCGTGCTTTCCGAAGGACGTGTCGGCGCTCAAGCAGCTGGCCGGCAACTCCGGTTACCACTTCCAGCTGCTGACCGCCGTGATCGAGGTCAATGAGCTTCAGAAGCGGCGCGTCGTCGCCAAGCTCCAGAAGCATCTGGGGTCGCTGGTCGGCAAGCGGATCACTCTGCTGGGGCTCGCTTTCAAGGCCCAGACCGATGACATGCGCGAGGCATCCTCGCTGGTGCTCGCCGCGCGGTTGCAGGCCGACGGCGCAACGGTGAACGCCTACGATCCGATCGCCGAGCAGCAGGCTCGCAAGCTGATGACGGGCGTGCAGTTCGCCTCCTCGGCGCTGGAGTCGCTCGAGGGGGCCGATGCGTGCATCCTGGTGACGGAATGGCCCGAGTTCGCCGAGCTCGACTGGGACGAGGTTCGCGGCCGGATGGCGGGGACGCTCGTCGTCGACGGTCGCAACTTCGTCGACAGTGCCGCCGTGCAGAAAGCGGGATTCATCTACGAGGGGATCGGTCGCTGATCAGGGGAGGGTGATGCGGTGCAGGCTTTGATACTCGCCGGGGGCGAGGGGACGCGGCTGCGTCCGCTCACCTCGACGATTCCCAAGCTTGTCGTGCCGCTCGTCGGCCGCCCACAGATCTCCTACATGCTCGAATGGCTCCGGCGCCACGGCGTCGACGAGGCGATCCTCTCGTGCGGCTTCATGGCCGACGGGGTCCGGGAAGTGCTCGGTGACGGCTCGATGCTCGGCGTCCGGCTGCACTACGTCGAGGAACAGCATCCGCTCGGGACCGGCGGCGCGCTCAAGCTGGCCGAGGGTCTGCTCGCCGAGCGCTTCGTGATGCTCAACGGCGACCTCCTGACCGATCTCGATCTGACGGCCCAGCTCGGCCAGCACGAGCGCACCGGCGCTCGTATCACACTTGGGCTGATCGGCGTCGAGGATCCCTCGGCATACGGTCTCGTCAGGCGCGACGAGCACGGCGCGGTGACCGAGTTCGTCGAGAAGCCGAGCTCGGACGAGATCGACTCGAACCTCGTCAGCGCAGGCGTGTACGTGATCGAGCGCGAGGTGCTCGACACGCTGCCCCCGGCCGGGACCAAGGTGTCGATCGAGCGCGAGGTGTTCCCGGAGCTCGTCGGCGATGGGCTCTACGGCCACGAGTCGACCGGGTACTGGCTCGACCTCGGCACCCCGGAGCGCTATATGCAGGCGACGTTCGACATCCTCGATGGCGATGTCGACACCGAGGTCGGCCGGCGACTGCAGGCGGCCGGGGGCACCCTGCAAGCGGGCGACGGCGGCGGCATCGAGGGCAACGTACACCCGCCGGCGGTGATCGGTGCCGGGTGCCGCGTCGCGGGCGGCGCGACGATCGGGGGACGTACCGTGCTCGGGGACGACGTGACGATCGAGGCCGGTTCCCACATCGTCGACTCGGTGCTGCTCGACGGCTGCCGGGTCGGCGCCGGCTCGCGGGTCAGCGCTGCGATCATCGGCCCCGGCGTCACGATCGGCGACCATTGCCGGATCGACCATGGCGTCGTCCTCGGCGCGAACGTCAAGGTCGGCGCGGGCAACACGCTCACCGGCGGCATGCGTATCTTTCCGGGCGTGGAGCTGCCCGACGGAGCGGTGACGTTTTGAGCGAAGCAGGGCCCGCGAACGGGGACGCCGACGGCGCCGCGGGCAGGCTGACCCGCGAGGGGATCGCCGCGCTCGACCCCAGCGGCCAGCTCGCCGATGTCCTCGATCTGCCCGAGCACCTTCGCGATGCGCTGTGGCGGGTCGAGTCGGCCAACTTGAGCGCGCACGATTCTCCCGGCGGACTAATCGTCGCCGGGATGGGAGGTTCCGGGATCGGCGGCGCGCTGGCGATCGCGGCGCTCGGCGACGGCGCACAGCGGCCGATCACTTCGGTCCGCGGTTACGCGCTACCGCCCTGGACGACACCCGACACGACGGTCCTGTGCAGCAGCTATTCGGGGCAGACCGAGGAGACGCTCGCCGCCTACGAGGCCGCCGGCGTGCTCGGCGCGCATCGGATCGTTTGCACGACCGGGGGGCGGCTGGCCGAGGCCGCGCGGGGGGACGGAGTCCCGGTGATACCGCTGCCGGGGGGCTACCAGCCGCGCGCGACGGTCGGGTATGCGCTCGTGGTGGCGCTCGAGGTCGCCGCGCTGGCCGGCGCGGCAGACCGAATGCACACCGAGATCGACGTCGCCGCCGCGCACGCGGAGCAGCTCGCCGCCGAGTGGGGCCCGGACGCAGACGAGGACTCGCTCGCCAAACGGCTCGCGCGCGGGCTGCTGGGGACGATCCCGCAGATCGCGGGGGCCGGCCTGACGGCGCCGATCGCGTACCGCTGGAAGACGCAGATCAACGAGAACGCCAAGCTCCCGTGCTTCTGCGCCGAGCTCCCCGAGCTCGACCACAACGAGCTCGTCGGCTGGGAGGGGGCGTCCGAACTCGGCCGCTTCAGTGCCGTGCTGCTCGACGACTCCGACCTCCATCCCAGGGTCCGCGCCCGAATCGAGCTGACCGGCGAGCTGATCGCCGGCCATGCAGCGCTCTGCGAGAGCGTTCAGACGGTCGGCGAGACGAGGATCGAACGGCTCGTATCACTCGTGCTGCTCGGTGATCTGGTGTCGCTGTACCTCGCGATCCTCCGCGGCGTCGATCCGACGCCGGTCGCGGCGCTCGAGCACCTCAAACGGGCGCTCGCGGACATCACCTGATCGCACGCGGCTCAGCGGACAGCTCCTGAGCGCTCGGGCGTTCGCGGATAGCAAGCGGCCGCCCGGGCTCCAACCTTGACACGATCGTGGTAGGGTTTATTGCGCTGATGGAGATGCTGACGATCAACGAGGCGGCGGCCACGACCGGTTGGTCGCCGCGGATGCTGCGATACGTCGAGCAGGCGGGACTTGTGACGCCCGAGCGCTCGACGTCGGGCTATCGGCTCTATGGAGCCGGCGAGCTGCAGCGCCTGCGGACGCTCAAGGAACTGCTGGCGCGGTTCGAGATCGGCCTCTCCGACGTGGCATTTGCGGGCCGGATGGCCAGCGACCCCGGGCTGCGCGAGGCGGTCGCGGGCTGGCTCGAATCCGAGGCGCGGCGTCCTGAGGACGTCGAGGCCGAGGACTGGCTGCGCTTCGAGCAGGACAAACACCAGCGCCTGCTGGCAGCCGTGGCGTGAGCCCGGCCGGCCGAACACTCGCGATCCACGAGCGCGCGCAAGACGACGACGAACCTGGAGAGAGCATGACGACAACCGTTCCACTGACCGACTTCAAGGTCGCCGATCTCGGGCTGGCCACGTTCGGCCGCAAGGAGATCCAGCTCGCCGAGCACGAGATGCCCGGCCTGATGGCCACCCGGCGCGAGTACGCCGATAGCCAGCCGCTGCAGGGCGCGCGGGTCACGGGCTCGCTGCACATGACGATCCAGACGGCGGTCCTGATCGAGACCCTGGTCGCGCTCGGCGCCGAGGTCCGGTGGGCGAGCTGCAACATCTTCTCCACCCAGGATCACGCCGCCGCCGCGATCGCGGTCGGGCCCGACGGAACGCCCGATGATCCGCGCGGCGTCCCGGTATTCGCGTGGAAGGGCGAGACGCTCGAGGAGTACTGGTGGTGCACGGAGCAGGCTCTGACCTGGCCGGGCCAGGACGGGCCGAACATGATCCTCGACGATGGCGGCGACGCCACCCTCCTCGTCCACAAGGGCACCGAGTTCG
>DATNKY010000510.1:0-9387 GCA_035603155.1 Solirubrobacteraceae bacterium | reverse complement strand
CGCCGGCGAGGACCCAGCCTGAGCGAGGAATGGATGCCCCTGCGGTGAGCGCGGGAACGGCAGATAGGAGGCGACATGAAACCAGCGTCCATCGAAGCGGGGCGGGTGCAACCTGGTTGGATCCGCCCACGTGCCGGTCGTCTTGTCACCCACGAATGCGTCGTCCTCCCAGGAGTCCCACAGCGCCAGGACGACCTGAACGAACTCGTCGGCCCGCGCGTAGCGCTCCTCCCGCGCCGGATGCGCCAGCTCGCCGAAATTGGCTGCCGCCGCCCGTTCTACCGTCGTCACGATATTCCACCCTGCCCGACCCGAGCTGAGGAAATCCAGCGTGGCGAAGCGCCGCGCCAGGTCCCATGGCGAAGAGTAGGTCGTCGACGCGGTAGCGATCAGCCCCACCCGCTCGGTCGCCACCGCCACCGCGGTCAGCAGCTGCACCGGATCGATAAACGACCGCGGGAGGTACTCCGAGCGAAACTCCGCCTCCCCTGGGCTGTCGGGCAGAAAAATCGCCTCGATCGCCGCCTCTTCCGCGATCCGCGCCAACTGCACGTACCAATCGAGGTCCAGAACGGCGGCCGGGTCGGCATCCGACACCTTCCAGGCCGATTCGTGATAGCCCGAATTGCGCAGGTAGGCGTTGAGCCGAAGCCGACCATCACGTTCGCGGTTCATCGCGCTCACGGTACTGAAACGGTCACCCTCCGGAGTCCGCCTCACGTCCGGGCTGGTGGGGGCGGCGCGCGCGCCCGCAGGCGCTCCCGCTCCCAAGCTGGCTGGCAGCCGGGGCGCGCGCGCAGGCTGCTAATTCGTTTCCGCTTCCTGCAGCTCGCTGGCGACCTCGTCGGTCGTCGCATCCAGAGTGCGCTTGACGACCTTGCTCGCCTTGCTCACCGCCTTGTCGAATCCCTTTTCGAGCGTCGGCTCTCCGGCCACGATCAGCGCCGCCTTATTGGCTGACAACTCGCCGGCCGCCTCCTTCAGCTCCTTGCGGCTCAATGTGCCGCCTCCGAATGCCTCGGGGATGACGCGAATCCGCGGGCGGTCCATGCGCTTGACGATGTGCGGTTGTCCGTTCTCCTGGTCGATCACCGCGGCGTCGAACTTGCCGATTATCGAATCCTTGTGCAGCTGCTCAATCGCATCGAGGTCGGACAGCGCGTCGTCGACGGCGTCGTAGACCGCGCTGTAGAGCACCATGTTGTCCTGGTCTGCCATTCGGTTCCTCCTGGTCGTGGGATGCTCGGCCGGGCTGCTGTCAAACGGCCGTCGCGGTGCCGTTTGGCTGCACGCCACTCGCATAGCATCGGCCGCGCAGGCTGACCGAGTAGTCGCAATCGGTATGCCAGTCGAGCATCTGAGTTATGCCACCGACCGCCTCGCTCGCTGGGCAATGGGGGGAGCCTGGAGACTCGTCTCGGCTCGGCGCCCGGGTGAATCCGAGCGAGCGGCCTCCAGCTCACGGATGGTCCGGTAGCTTGTCACGCGATGCCAGACCGTTTCAGCGACCGCAGCCCAGACCACCCGTCCGAGGACGACCTCAGGGCACACGCGGCGTTCGAAGCACGACGGAGCGCGAGCCGGATCGGGGCGGCGGTCGCCCGTTCCGGATACCGCGACGGCGAGCACTTCTGGGAGTGCATCGTCAGCGATGGTGAGGATTGGCACTTCATCCAGGTGCTCGGGGTCGATCTCGGCCCATCTCCCGACCTGGCAACGGAAGACATCGAGCGGGGCATCGAGCGATTCGCGGCGACTTTGCAGGAGCCGTATCGCCTCGGCGCGTTGCTGAACGCCAACCCGTTGCACGTAGACCGGCGCGGGATGGTGAGCGGCTAACCCGCAACGACGCCTTGTGCGACGCGTATGCGCCGGGGCCGGGCGCCAGCGTGGTCGATGAGCAGCCTTTGGCCGGTGAAAGCTAGGCGCCGGCCAGCTTCTGGAGCTCCTCGAAGGCCTCAGCGTCGAGCAGAACGCTGCACGCCCGCAGGCATGCGCGGCAGACCTTCTCGCAGATGGCACAGTGTCGATGATGTTCGGCATGCCTGGCGCACTCCTCGGCGCTGCTGGTGCACGTGCGAACGCAAGCTTGCAGCAAGCGGTGAACCACGAAGTGCTCCGAGTGGGCCGGTCTTGAGAGGACCCGCGCCGTGAGCTGACACACATCGGCGCAATTCAGGCAGAGCGCGATGCAAGTGCGCATCTCGGCGATGTCGTCCTCGGCGAGATCCGCGTCTGCGCACGAAGTGCAGGTCTGAAAGCAGTTCAAGCAGGCGTCGATGGCGGTTGCGACCTCCGGGACGCCGAGTGGGACACCGCTCGGAGAAGCATCCAAAATATCTCTCGTGTCCGCCATCCTGTTGCCTCCTCGATCTCAATCGGCGCGCGCGATGCCATCGTAGTCCTCCGCGGCGGCCTATCACGATTCGCGAGGGCAGCAGCCACACGGTCCCGGCGTCGCCGCTGGTCGCTAGAAGAAGATGCCGTTGCGCTCGTACCCCACCGCGGGTGATCCCGCGCCGCCCTCGTCGGGGGTGGGGTTGTGCTGGCCTGAGCGGTCCGAGGTGTAGATCACGCCGCCACCGTCGTCGCGCGCCGTAAAGCTGATCGTCGCGGTGCCGGTCACGAAGTGCCCTTCAAAGCCGAAGGTCGTGTCGCGGATCTTCTGCCGTCCGCCGTCACCAGACCAGCGCACGTCGAAGCTGACATGCGATGGGATCGGTGCCGGCCCTCCCCCGAAGACGGCGCTGAAGAAGTCATGAAAATCGGGAACCGCAATGTTGTCAGCGCGCATTCGCGCTCGGCCGCTTCCAGCGATGACGCTGATCGTCCACGGCGTGACGGGGATCGTCCAGAACAGCCCGGACGCGGCTATGCCCGGCTCCCAGTCGTGTTGTTGCCGGGCCGGGTCGCCGACGGCGCCCGAATCGTACAAGTCAATTCATATGAAACCGAACGACCCGGTGTGCAGCCGCCCGTCGAGCCCGATGTATACGCCCCGCACGAACCGCATATCGGTATCGAAGTCATACGTGGTGCCGTCGCTTCCGCGGGCCGTGCCGCGGATCTCTGACCCTCCGACGATTCCGTTGAAATCGGTGATCGTCGACATGTCAAAACCGATCCCGGGGGGAAAGAAGTGAAACGCGGCATCGTCTGAAACCAGGTTGAAGTTCTCATCGAACCCACCGGGAATCGGCCTCGGCGCGCTGGACCGCTTTCCGCCGAGTGGCGTGCCCAACGCCGACGCCGTGTCCAGCAGGGAGGCTCCGGTGATTCCGGTGAGCGCCAGACCACCCTGGCGCAGGAGTTGCCGACGGGAGACACCCGTCACGTCTCCCTCCCGGAAATTCATCCCCACACGCTCCGTCCCGATCGCCAGAAACACACCGACCGACTCCGGCATGTTAGGTAGAAAACCTACTAGACAGGCCGGTCGACGTCAACGCCAACGTAACGACACGTGGCTCAGGGCGAATCACTGGCGGTGGTTTTTGAGCCCGCTGGGATCCCCGCCGTACGCTCCGAGCACAGCGCCGATCAAAACACAGGCACCCAAGATGAGCACATAGCCGACGGCGAACGGGAGGAGGCCAGAGAGCACGACGAGGCCGAGCCCGGCCAGCCAGGCAAGAATCATGCGCCGCGATTTGGATCGATCGGCGAGGCGGTAGATACGCGCGCCCAGTCCACCGCGGAACCGGGCTCTGCCTGATCCGGCAGGGCTCACAACGCGATTATCCCACCCAGAGGCCCTGGCAGCCGCCGGACACATCTTCCCCGAATACCCGCCGGCCCGTTGCGCAGCCGTTGGCGAAGGCGGGCTTCGTCGCCGTCGGGCTCTCGCAAAACCGTCCGGCACCAAGCGGAGGAGGCGACCACGAGCGATCGTCGCGGTCGCGTCACCGGTGCGCGAGTTGGTTGACACGGCGCGGGGAGTTTCGTCTCTCTCACGCGGGGTAGGCCCCGTGAGAGAGGAGGTAGTCAGACGTTGCAGCGACAACGCACGACAGGTACACGACCAAGTGCGCCGCGAGGCAGGCGTGCGGAGCGCGCGGCCAGCCCGTTGGCGAGGTTGGACCGGATCCCGGTCTGGCCCTACGAGCGCAAGCTTCTGTGGGTCGTCGGAGCGGGGTACTTCTTCGCATTCTTCGACATCGTCACGATCTCGTTTGCCGTTCCCGTGATCGCGACGCAGTTCCACGTTTCCAAGGGGACGGTGACCCTGTCGGTCACGAGCAGCCTGATCGGCTACATCATCGGTGCGTTGGCCGACAGCACGGTCGCCGACAAATGGGGGCGCAAGCTCAGCTTGGAGATCTCGGTGGCGGTCTTCTCGATTGGCACGGTGCTCGCGGCGCTCAGCACGAACGTCACCGAGCTGATCGTGTTTCGCTTCATCTCGGGCCTCGGGATCGGCGCGGAGATCGCGGCCGTGACCACATACATCAGCGAGCTGTCTCCGGCGCGGCTGCGAGGCCGTTACACGAGCTGGGCCACGACCTGCGCATACGCCGGCTTTGCCGCGGTGCCGTTCATCGCTCGCGCGCTCGTGCCCACGTTTGCCTCTGGCTGGCGCGTGCTGTTCGCGATCGGAGCGCTGGGCGGCGTCACGATTCTGTTCATGCGCCGTGGTCTGCCGCCGTCGCCGCGCTGGCTGGTGGCCAAGGGCCGGACCGACGAGGCTCGCGAGGTGATCGAGGAAGCCGAGCAGACGGCCCGCGAGGAAATTGACGGCGACCTTCCGGAGCCCAAGCCCGTTCCCGATGAGGCGCCGGCCGAGCGCTTTCCGATCAAGGCACTGCTGCAGCAGCCGATGATCGGCCGCCTGATGCTGTTCGTCGGGATCTGGTTCGTGTACTACATCGGCAACTACGGCTGGCTCACCCTCGCACCGACGCTCTTCACCGACAAGGGTTACAGCCTCGCTGACAGCACCACCTACCTGATCGTCTCGGGCATCGGCTTCCTGATCGGCGCCTACGCCACCACCCATTTCAGTGACAGGCTCGAGCGCAAGTACACGACCGCGGCGATCGGCGCGGCGTGGGGAGTGTCGCTGTTCGTGATCGGCTACTTCGTCTCGCCCGCGATCATCATCGTCTTCGGGTTCGTCGCCTCGCTGACAATCGGCCTGCTCGTGCCGATGCTCTACACGTACACAGCCGAGCACTTCTCCACCAACGCTCGCGCCACTGGTGTCGCGCTGACCGACGGCCTCGGCCACGTAGGAGGAGCACTGGCGCCACTGATCGTGCTCGGCGCCAACTCCGCCTGGGGTTTCTCGAGCGCTTTTCTGGTGATGGGAATATCCGGCTTCGTCGCGGCCGGTCTGATCCTGTTCGGCATCAAGGCAACGAGCCGGTCGCTCGAAACCGTCACCGCGACCTAGACTCGTTTCGATGGCCGTGACGTCGGCGCTCGACGCGGTCCCAGAGACGATGCCCTGGCCGCTGTACTACCGGGCCGCGGAGGCGCGCCGTCCCGATCACGTGCTGTCTGAACAACGAGCCGGCGGCGACGTCGACGAGGAGCGGTGCTCCGTGGATGTCGAACGACAGCGCTCAGACTGCGACCGGGACGGCCCAGGAGTGCTCGTCTCGGAACGTCACGCCGACGGCCGAGCCGCGCTCCACTGACCGGGCGCCGCCACTCGTGCTCGCGACCAGAGCACCGACGGCGGGTGACTCCAGACGGACCGTTCGCTGCGCGCCGAGAAACGCGACGTCGACGACGGTCGCGGCGATCCCACCCGGCTCGGCCGGCGTTACGCTCAGTTCGAGGTCCTCCGGACGCACGACGACTACGACCGCAGCTCCCTGCGCGAGCCCACCGGCGCCCGACACGCGGCGCTCACCGACTCCGTCGATGCTCGCTCGATAGCGACCCTCGCCATCGGCGGCCAGGATCCGGCCACGAAGACGATTCGAGGCCCCCACGAAGTCGGCCACGAACCCGGTTTGCGGGCGGCGATAGACCTCCTCCGGCGCGCCCACCTGCTCGAGCACGCCGGCGTTCATGACCGCCACTCGATCGGACATCGAGAACGCCTCGCCCTGGTCATGGGTCACGTAGCAGAACGTGATCCCGACCGCACGATGCAGATCCTTGAGCTGGGTCTGCAACTCGGCGCGCAGCTTCAGGTCAAGCGCGCCCAGCGGCTCGTCCAGCAGCAGCACGTCGGGACGGTTGACGATCGCGCGGGCTAGCGCTACCCGCTGCTGCTGGCCTCCCGAGAGCTGCGAGGGGCGAGAGTGCTCGCGACCCTCGAGCTGAACGAGCTTGATCGCCTCCTGTACCCGCGTGGCGATCTCGGCCCGCGGCCGCCGTGCCTCGCGCAGGCCGAACGCGACGTTCTCCCACACGTCCAGATGCGGAAACAGCGCGTAGCTCTGAAACACGGTGTTGACCGAGCGGTGATATGGGCGGATGCGCGTCACGTCACGTCCGCCGACGAGAATCGTGCCAGAGGTCGGGTCCTCGAACCCGGCGACCATCCGCAGCGTGGTCGTCTTTCCGCAGCCCGATGGACCGATGATCGAGAAGAACTCGCCCCTGCGCACGTCGAGATCGAGCTCTCGCACGGCGACGAGCTCGCCAAAGCTCTTGGAAACGGCGTCGAGCGTGATCGCGGTCGTAGTCGAGCTCATCGTTCGTACAGGCTGACGAGCCGACTTCGTCGGCTGCTGCGCCCCAGTCGGCCCGCGGTGCTCAGCACCGTAACGGCAAGTGACAGCAGCGCGACCGTGAGCAGCATTACGAACACCCCGACGGCGTTGATCTCCGGCGTGATCCGGAACCTGATCATGCCCAGCAGCACGATCGGTAGCGGCGACTGGGAGGTGCCCTGCAGAAAGTAGGAGGTGACGACGTCGTCGAGCGAGAACGTGAAGGCCAGCAGTCCGGCCGCGATGATCGCGGGCATCAGGGCGATCAGCGTCACCCGGCGAAACGCGCGCCATGGCGTGGCGCCGAGGTCGGCGGCGGCCTCCTCGAGGGCCGGGTCAAGCCCGATCAATCGCGCCTGGAGGATCAGCGTCGCGTATGCGGAGTTCAGCACCGCGTGGCCGATCACGATCGCCGGCAGGCCGAGGGTGAAGTGAAGCTTCAAGAACAGGAAGAACAGAGCGCTCGCGAACACGACCTCCGGAACCACGATCCGTGAGTAGACGAGCCCGTCGTAGATGAGTCGTGCTCGGCCGGGGGCTCGCCTCCACCAGAGCGCGCCGGTCAGCGCGATCGCCAGTGACAGCAACGACGACAGCACGGCGATGACCAACGTGGTTTCGAACCCGGCGCGCACGTTGGGATCGTTCACGGCCTGGCTGTACCAGTGCCCGGTCGCGCCGGTCCACGAAGTAAGCAGCGAATTGGTGTCAAACGAGCCGATGAACACCACGACCAACGGCAGCCACAGAAACGCGATCACGAGCGCGCTGAGCACCGCACCGATCGGATGACGGCGGATGTTCACGTGGCTGGCTCTCCGGTCACCTGGTAGCGCCTCAGGACAAACAGGACGATCAGCAGCAACGCCATCAAGGTCACCGACAAGGCCGCTCCGAACGGGTAGTTGCCCGTCTCCTGAAACTGGTTCGCGATGATGTTGCCGACCATCAACGTCTTGCCACCGCCGAGGATCTCGGGGATCACGTACTCGCCCATCGCGGGCACCCCGACGATGATGCTGCCGGCGATCAACCCCGGTCGAGCGAGCGGCAACACGATTCGTCTGAACTGCCGCCACGGCGTGGCCCCGAGGTCCGCGCCGGCGTTGTAGATCGCTGGGTCGATCCGCTCGAGCGAGACGTAGATCGGCAGGATCATCAGCGGCAGATACGAGTAGACGATCCCGATTCCGATCGACCACGGCGTGTAGAGCAGGTTGATGTGTGAGCTCGGCCCGAGGATCCCCAAAGTGTGAGCGAGGTTGTCCAGCGGCCCGTCGTTCTGGAGCACGTCGACCCACGAGTAGGTGCGGACGATGAAGCTCGTCCAGAACGGGATGATCACCGCGGCGAGCAGCAGACGTTGCGTCCGTGGCCCCTGGCGCGAGATGAAATACGCGAGCGTCAACCCGAGCACGGCGCACGCCAGCGTCGTGCCGACCGACAGCACGACGCTACGAAGCAACGTGTCGAGATAGAGCGATGACCCGAACGCCCTGTAGTTCGCGGTCGTCCAGCCGAACTCGACGTTGAAGTTGATCAGGTTCTCGGAACCGAACGAGTAGACGAAGATCAACCCGAGCGGAATCACGAAGCAGGCGAGCGTCACAAGGCCCGTCGGGAGCGCCAACAGGTGACGCGCTGCTCGTCGAAAGCCCCTCGTCCCCGAGCGGCGAGGAGCCGGTGCGGCCGCGGCGGAGACTAGGCCGCCTTCACTTCCTGCCACGTGTTAGCCCACAGCGTCGCGCCGGCGCCGCCAAGGTAACGATCGAACTCCACCTTCGCCAGCGTGTTCGCATTGGGCACGAGAATCGGATTCTTGGAGATCGTGGACTTGATGAACGGTGTGGCCTTCGGGACCAGGTAGGCCGTGCCGGTCGTATTGACGAATTGGGCATATTGCTTGGGCTCGAGCAGGAAGTTCATGAACTCCTGGACGAGGTCCAGGTGGCCGGTTGATTTCGACGCGGCGAACCCCTCGAGATAGGCCTTCATCCCCTCGGTCGGTTCCACCCATTCGATCTTTGGCTGCTGTTGCTTGTTGATCGCCACGTCGTAGTCCCAGTCCATCGCGATCGCTGTCGAACCGTTGACCAAGCCCTGACCGACGTTGGTGTTGAGAAACGCCTTCAGGTGGGGCTTGATCGAGATCAGCGCGTTCTTGCAAGCGTTCAGCTGCGCGGGGCTGACCGTGTTGCTCGAGTGCCCGAGGTATTTGAGCGTCGAACCCATGCAGTCGCGTTCGAGATCGATGAACACCACCTGCCCTGAGAACTTCGGCGCCAGGCGCCAGACGTCATGCCAGCTCGTGATCTTCTCGCCGACGATGTCCGGGCGATACCCGATCCCGACCTTGCCGTAGTCAGTCGGAATCCCATACGGGTAGGCCGCACGAAAACTATGAGTGACGTTGGCGATGTTGGGGATCTTGGAGAAATCCAGTGGCTGCAGAACGTCGGCAGCGTGCGCCTGGCCGGTGTCGCTCGTGTCCGCCAGCAGCAAGTCGTACTGGCCACTCTTGAACGCGAGCACGACTTCGGCGCTGCTGCTCGTAGCGTTGGTGACCTGTTTGACAGTCGCCCCCGGATGGAGCTTCTCGAATGTCGAGATCTCGTGTGGACCAATCCAATCGGGGTAGTTGTTGAGGACGATGGTCCCGGTTGACGGACCCCCTGCCGCGCCGGAGGATGCGTTTGAGCTGCTCGAGCCACAGGCCGCC
>DATNKY010000415.1:0-2171 GCA_035603155.1 Solirubrobacteraceae bacterium | reverse complement strand
GGCGAGCCGTTGTATGAGCTCGTCGTATTGAGCCGAGGAGCTCGGGGAAGCCATGCAGCAATAGCAGAGTTCCCCCGGCTGGATCGCCGCCCTCTCGGTAGAAGATCTCACCGTCGTTGACCTTGATCGTCCGATATGAGGTCATATTCACTCCTTCGCGCTCACGGCCGTTTGGCTTTCGGCCTCTCGGTGACATAAGCGCGACGGCGACGGCTCGGTCTTACCGATCTGGCGGTAAGAAACCCGATCCGCTCAACCACTGACTACTCTGAGCGCCGCCGAAGACGCACTTCGCTGGCGCTGCTTTCTCAAGCCCGGCACGAAAGGTCCCAGATGGCTGATAGACCGATCATCGTTTTCGACGTCAACGAGACGCTGCTTGACCTCGAGACACTCCGGCCCATTTTCGAACGGATCTTCAGTGACCCGGCCGCGATGCGGCTCTGGTTCGCGAATCTGATCACGTACTCGGAGGCGCTCACGCTCGCCGGCGTCTACATACCGTTCACGGACATCGGCGGCGCCGTGCTGCGGATGCTGGCGGCCACCCGAGGCATTTCGGTCGATGATGCCGACGCCGCTGAGCTCACCGACCGATTCGCGTCGATGCCGTCGCACCCAGAGGTTCCTCGGGCACTACGTCGCCTGCGCGAAAACGACTTCCGTCTGTTCACGCTGACCGACAATACGCTCGAGATCTCAGGTGGCCAGCTCGAATCGGCAGGGATCATCGAGCTGTTCGAAAGGCGCTTCAGCGTCGATGACACCGTGCGGCGGCATAAGCCCGCTGCGCAGGCATACCAATCGGTCACTGACGAGTGGGACGTCGATCCCGGCGATATCTGCCTGATCGCCTCCCACGTCTGGGACACGCTCGGCGCACTCGCGGCCGGCTGGCAGGCAGGACTGATCCTCCGAGCGGGCAACGCCCCGCTGGACGTCGGCCCCCAGCCGAACTACATCGGGGACGACCTCGACGCGCTCGCCGACCAACTCATCACGCGCTACCCCGCCTCGGCGCACGCGATGGACCCCTCCACGCGCTGAGACGCCGTCGACTCTATCCACACACGTGAGGAGCACCATGCCCGTCACCCGCATCGCGATTCGCGAAGGTAAGACCGCGGGATACAAGCAGACCCTGATGGACGAGATCTACGACGCGATGCGTGCACGACATCCTGATTGACCGTGCGTGCGCAGATCTCGAACGCGCCGACCGCCTGCTCAACATGCCCGCCGAACGCGCCGGTGCGGTTCGGTTCTCAGACCAAAGCGCTCGTGGCCGGCGCCGCGGAATCCGGGTGCGACGCGATCAGGCTGCCAACCCGGCGGTGTGGGCGGCTCGCGAAGCTGCCCCAGCTTGACCGCTCAAGCCGCTTACAACGCCGTGCCGCGGTATCGGTCCTGCGCCCACCTTCAACGGTCGCCCTTGCCGGCCGCAGACGCGGTCTCATGGGATGAGAGCTGGCCACTGGCGTCGAGGACTCGATGCGCGACTACTCGAGGCGGCTTGTCACCGGTCTTGCCTCGACCGGAGGTTTGCCTCAGAAGGCGTTCCTGTTTGTGTCGCTGACAAGGCGCACGGGAGAGCTCTCGCTTCATGGGTCTCAACTGGCCGGCTGGCGGAGAGCCGTGGTCGTGAAGGGCTGTGGACGGGGTCGTCCGGAGACCGTAGGATCCGCGCGTGGGCGATGAGGACGTTGCGTTCGCGGGCTTGGCCGGTCAGATCGAGCTGGTTCGAAGCGGTGCGGTGTCCGCGCGGGAGCTCGTGGAGATATCTCTGGGGAGGATCGAGCGGATCGATCCGGAGCTGAACTCGTTCGCTGCCGTGTATGACGAGCAGGCGCTTGAGCAGGCGGCCCAAGCCGATGCGCGGATGGCTAAAGGTGACGTTGCGCCGCTGATCGGCATCCCGATCGCCGTCAAGGACGAGATCGATATCGCCGGTGAGGTAACCAGCCGCGGGACTGGCGCGTACGCGAAGCCCGCGCCGGCCGACGCCGAGGTCGTCCGCCGGTTGCGGGCGGCGGGCGCGATCGTGATTGGCAAGACCAAGATGCCCGAGCTTGGGTTGTGGCCGTTCACCGAGTCGATCACTTGGGGAGTGACCCGTAACCCGTGGGATTTGGATCGCACGCCGGGCGGCTCGAGCGGCGGGTCGGCGGCCG
>DATNKY010000034.1:0-2311 GCA_035603155.1 Solirubrobacteraceae bacterium | reverse complement strand
CGAGGTCCACACAGGCTTTAAGCGTGAGGCACAGCTCACTAGCCGGATTGCAGAACCCGGTCTGCGAGTTTCCCTCGATGAATCCGGGACGGTATATCGTGACAGGCAAGCCTCGTTCCTGTGCCGCGGAGACAAGCTTCTCGGCCACCCACTTACTCTGCGCGTAGCCGCTCATGAATATTCCTCGCGGATACTCAGTTGCCGGCTCCTCGTCGATGTACCAGACGCCGTCGTCACCAAGGCGAAGCGCCACGTCAGTAAGTGAAATGTGATGGAGCGGCTTGATCCGTATGTGGCTTGCCAGCCGGATCGCCTCGCGTGTGCCGCCGACATTGGTGGCCCTGAGGGCCGAGTACGGAAAGACGAAGTTAACGTACGCGCCACTGTGGTACACATGCTCCACCGTTTGAGCGAGCTGATCGAATTGTTCCTGGCTCATGCCGAACAGCGGCTTGGTCAATTCGCCTAGAACGGGAACGATACGAGCGCCGAAAGCCGGGTCCCAGAGCGAGGCGGCGTCCATCTTCTCCTTGATGCGGATCTTGGCGCTTTCTACGCTGGGCGCCCGTACGAGGCAATATATAGTCGCGCTGGACTGCCGGAGCATCTCGTAGAGGAGATGAATGCCGAGAAAACCGGTCGCTCCTGTGAGGAAGACGGTCTTCGGATCGCTATTGAAAGCATAGGACATGGCTTCACCGGGCTGAATCTCATCGTCCAGGGTGCCGTCCACTTCGAAGCGCGATGGTGAGTTGAGCGCAGTCGGAACGCTGTCAAGTCCGGAGTGGCGCATTGATTCGATCGTGTCGGCGAGCGCCGATATGGTCGTCACCTCGTACAGGACGATCATCGGCAGTTCCATCTCGAAGCGATCGCGGAGCTTCGACAGGAGCTGTATGACAAGCAGCGAGTGTCCGCCGAGCTCAAAGAAATCGTCGTTGGCCCCGACGCGGTCGACTCCGAGCAACTCACCGAAGATCTCGCAGAGGGCGCTCTCGGTCGGCGTCCGGGGGGCGACGAACGGCACGTCGCTCGCGGCTACCTTGGCGGCATCGGGAAGGCGGCGCCGGTCAACCTTTCCGGTCACCGTCCGCGGCATCGCCTCGATGATGGTGAACGCTGACGGGATCATGAACTCGGGCAGCTTGTCCTTGAGGTGCTGCCGTAGTGCGGGCACCGTGACCGCCATGCCTGACTCGGGGACGACGTACGCGACCAAGCGATTCTCCGCGGTCGTGCTGCCCTGGGCTGTCACCGCAGCTTCCCGGACGCGCGGGTGCTCATCCAGCCGCGCCTCGACCTCTCCGGGCTCGACGCGGAAGCCGCGGATCTTGACCTGCTCATCAGCGCGACCGACGTATTCCAGGGTTCCGTCCCGACGGTAACGACCGAGATCGCCGGTCCGGTAGAGCCGTTCGGGCTCGCCGCCCGCGAACCGGGCTGTAACGAACTTCTCCCTGGTCAGATCCTCCGGACCGAGGTAGCCACGGGCTACTCCCGCACCGCCTACGCAGATTTCACCCGTCACGCCTACCGGAACCAGGCGCAAGCGTGAGTCTAGAACGTAGGCGCGGACGTTGGTGATCGGCCGACCGATGGGGACCCTGGCCTGGCAGGCGTCCCCCTTGAGGTCGTAGAAGGTAGCATCCGCCGAGACCTCGGACGTTCCGTACACGTTGACGAGTTCGGCGCCGGGCAGCCTCTCCCTGAAGCGCTGGACCAGGTCGGGCGTCAGCGCCTCGCCGCTGCAGAACCAGTACCGCAGCCCGCGCAGGCGCTCCCCGATCTCGAGCTCGCTCTGGAGCAGCACGCGCAACAGCGACGGGACGATCACCATCCTGCTGACGGAGTGCTGCTCGAGAAGCGCGACGAAACGCTCGGGGTCCTTGACCACGTCGTCGGACGCAATCACCAGGGGTATCCCGGCCAGGAGCGGAGCGAAGATCTCCCAGGTCGCGTCGACGAAGGCCAGCGACGTCCGCTGCACGGCGAGGTCACCGCGGCGGGTCGGGTAGGTGCCGTGCAGCCAGCGGACCACGTTGACCGCGCCTCGGTGTGGCCCGAGCACACCTTTGGGTGTTCCGGTGGATCCGGAGGTGTAGATGATGTAGGCGAGGTTGGAGGGCCTGTTGCGGTTGTCAAGGTTGCTGTCGTCGTAGCGGGCTATTTCTGGCCAGCTGGTGTCGAGGTAGATGGTGGTCCCGGTGTGCTCGGGGAGCTGGCGGGATTGCTGATGGTCGGTGATCAGCAGCGACGCGGCGGCGTCGCTGAGCATGTGGGCCAGGCGTTGCGGGGGGTGGTGGGGGTCGAG
>DATNKY010000098.1:0-6600 GCA_035603155.1 Solirubrobacteraceae bacterium | reverse complement strand
CGCGGCCGGCGGGTCCGGGATCCTGCCGGAGAGCATCGAGGCCGCGGCCGGCGCGCGCATCGACTCGCTCGATCCCGGCGACCGCGCGCTCGTCCGCCGAGCGGCCGTGCTCGGCCTGACATTTCACGTCGATCGGCTCAAGGAGATCCTCGATCCGGCCGGGAACGAGCTCGACGAGGAGGTCTGGGGACGGTTGGCCGGCGTCTTCGAGCGCGAGCTCGACGGCCACGTTCGCTTCCGCCGGCCGGCCCTGTGCGAGGTCGCGTACGAGGGGCTTCCGTTCACGTTGCGCCGCGAGCTGCATGCCATCGTCGCTCGCTCACTCGAACAGGGTCACGGGCACGATGTGGACGACGATCCAGCGGTGCTGTCACTGCATTTCAGCCGAGCGGGCGACCACGCGCGCGCGTGGAAATATGCGCTGGTCGGAGCCGAGCGCGCCGGCGCCCGGTTCGCGCACGCTGACGCGTCGCGGCTCTATCGCCGGGCGATCGAGGCGGGCAAGGCGGACGGCGCGGCGTCGGCCCAGCTCGCCACTGCGTGGGAGCGCCTCGGTGAGTCGCTGGCCCAGGTCGGAGAGCAGGAAGCAGCGGCCGACGCGTTCACCGCGGCGCGGCGGCTGAGCGACGGTGATCCGATCGCCGAGGCGCGGCTGTGCTTCCGCCACGGCCGCCTACGTGAGCGCAGCGAGATGACCGGGGCGGTGCGCTGGATGCGCCGCGGCCTGCGGGCGGTCGAGCACGTACGCGGGCGCGAGGCGCGTGCGTGGCGGGCGCGGCTGATCGCCGAGCTCGCGTGGATTCGCCAGCGTCAACGCCGCTACCGCGAGACCGAGCGGCTGTGTCGCGAGGCGCTGAAGGAGGGCAAGGCGATCGGCGAGCTCCGCGCCCAGGCCCGCGCCTGCTACACGCTTGATTGGGCGTTATTCGAGCTCGGACGCCCCGACGAGGCGACCTATTCCGAGCGTGCGCTCGAGATCTACCGCGAGCTCGGCGATCCCGACCACGAGGGCAATGTGCTCAACAACCTCGGTGGGTTCGCGTACTGGCGGGGTAGCTGGCAGGAGGCGATCGAGCTCTACCGCAAGGCGGGCGCGTGCAGACAGCGAGCCGGAAACGCCGCCGATGCAGCCGAGACCGATGCCAACGTCGGTGAGATCCTGTCCGACCAGGGACGGCTCCAGGAGGCCGAGAACCACCTCCGCCGGGCTCACCGCGTCTGGAGCTCGACCGGCCACCGGGAGGGAGCGAGCTTCGCCCAGATGCTGCTTGGTCGCCTCGCCGCCCGCGCCGGGCGCGCAGAAGAGGGGGTGTCCTTGCTGGAGGAGACGGCCGCGCAGATGCGGCAGGTCGGGGTCGGGTTCTACGCCGAGCTCGCGAGCGCGCTGGTGGCCGAGGCCGAGGCGGTCGCCGGCGATCCCCAGCGGGGGCTCGAAACGGCCGAGGGCCTGCTCGAGTCCGGCAGCCCCCAGGTCGCGCTGCTGCACCGCGCAGCCGGGATCTGTCTCGGCCGACTCGGTCGAGCGAATGAGGCCAGACGCGAGTTCGAGCTCGCCGCGGCGACCGCCGAGGAGCGAGGTGAGGCTTACGAGCTGGCGCTCACGCTCGATGCGCTGGCGACGTTCGGATGGCTCCAGCCGGGGTTGGAGGCCGAGCGGGACGCGATCGCGGAGCGGCTCGGGATCGTGCGGATGCCGGCCATCGCCGGCCACGGGGCCGAGAACTTGGGCCTTGCCGTGGCGCTGGCGAACGCCTGACGCCTGACGGCTGACGGCTGCAAGCAGGCGACCAACGGGGCAGCGCCAACTCAAAGGCGCCGCCCCGCAAGCCGCTCAGCTCATGTGTGGATCTAGCGCGAAGCCCGGCGGCACGTCGGCGACAAGCACGACGTCGAAGCCGGTCGGGCTGTCGGGATCCGAGATCGTCTTGTCGGACGCCCGGTCGTGACACGGTCCGGTGGACCCGGCGTTGCAGTCCGGCAGCAGACCGACGAAACCGGACTCGCCGCCCGGCAGCGGAGCGCTCGGCGCCGGCTGGCCCAGGTTGTCGATGAACTCCTGGGTCGCGCCGAAGCAGATCTGCTGAGACGCGAGCACCTTCGCGGGCGGTGACTTGAGCGTCCCCTGCGGGACGATCGTGATCGTCACGACGGTGCTGCGGGCGACCGTGCTCTCGTACACGTACCCGTTCTGGTCCAGGCTGTCGTAGCCGGCACATTCGCCGTTGGTGAGCGGGGCCTCGATCGACTCGACCAGCTGCCCCTCTCCGGGGCCGGCGTCCGCGACGATGTTGGCGCTGCCGGCTGGGTTGGAGTCGGTCACCTGGCATGACTGGTTGACGTCACACGTCGTGCTGGTGCCGGCGATGTCGAACGGCGGCGAGGTCGCCGGGGACAGGCTGCCGCTCGATGCCTGCAGCTGATAGCCGATGCCGGGGAGCGTCAGCGACAGGTCGGCGAAGGTCGCGACTCCGCTCGATGCGTTTTCGGTCGGCGTGCCCGAGAGGGTCGCCGCGGTGGGGTTGTTCGACAGCGCCACCGTGATCGGCGCGTCGGCGTCCGACACGACGGCGCCGTTGCGGTCGAGCACCTGGACGGCGATCGGTGGCCCACTCGGGTCATCCGCGGTGCCGGTAATCACCGCTCCCGGCAGCGCGGAGGTCGGGCCGGTGGCGAATGCCAGCGTGCACGCCCCGTCGAGCGCGGTCCGGAGCTGGCTGTGGGACAGATCGAGGACGAGCGGGCCGCCCCAAGACCCGTAACCGAAGTCACCCGACTGTCGAGCGTCGACCAGCCAGAAGAAGTGCGAGCCCTGCGCGCAGACGGGCGTCTGGACGCTCATCGTCACGGTAAGCGAGGCGTGCGGCGCGAGCCCGGCGTTGCGCAGTTGGACGCACGACACGTGCCAGCGCCACAGTGGACACTGCGTCGACACGCTTGCGCTTCCCGCCGACGACGACGCGCTTAGCACCTTGAACGATTGCGAGGGGCTCGGTACGAAGGGCGCGAACAGGTCGGCCGAGCCGAGCCGGTGCGAGGAGCTCTCGTTGGTGAACGTCGCCTTGATCGTGTCCGTCTGTCCCGAGCCGACCGCGGTCGACGGGCCCGGGGTGATCGTCAGCGAGTATGAGGCGTGCGGAGGCACGTGATTGGCGTGCCGGCGGCCAGCCGAGTTCGTGAACCGATGCGAGTGCGTGACGAGGCCGAGCGTGGCATGGCGTTTGTGATGCCCCTGCTGGTTGTGGGCGGCGCTGGCCGACGTAGCGGCGACCAGCGACACGAGCGTGGCTAGAACTGCGAGCCAGGCGGCCCGCTCACCGATGCGGTGCATACGACCCCGATTCCATTTTGCGTTGTGGCGCACTCGCGGGAAGTGCGAGCGCCCCCATGCAAACAACCGTACAAACTTCCTCATTCTTTCGTTGAGGGCCCCCCTCCCTCGAGACCCAAGCTGATGATCGGCAATCGGCCCGGGGATGAGCGTGACGTTGCGCACGCTTGCTAGCCGGTCGATTTCCCCCTACACTGCGCCGGTCAGCCAATAGCCGTAGCCGCCCAGAACATTCGGTACCGCGCCACATACGCGGTCGCCGAGGGCGGGGTCCGTGAGAGCTGAAGGCCCCTGCACAGGGCACCGATGCCGTGTGCTATCTTTGCTGGTCGCGCTCTAGTGAGTCCTCGGACTCACGTCCGCGATTCGCTCTCTCTCCCGACCGCCCCGAGGAGTCGCCGCCTTGGCAACCGCTCATGCCCCCCGGACGCGCCGTAGTTTCGCGCGCCTCAACAAGGTCCTTGAAGTCCCCAACCTCATTGATATTCAGCGCAAGTCCTTTGCCTGGCTGACCGATCCGGATGGCGGCGGCCTGCGCGAGACGATCGACGACATCTCGCCGATCGAGGACTACACCGGAAACCTCGCCGTCCAATTCGGAGAATTCACCTTCGACGAGCCCGTCGCGAGCCTCGAGCAGTGCCGCGAGAAGGATCTGACCTACGCCCGGCCGCTGACCGTCACGGTCGCGTTCATCAACCGCGAGACGGGAGAAATTCGCGAGCAGTCGGTATTCATGGGCGACTTCCCCTGGATGACCGAGCGGGGCACGTTCATCATCAACGGCACCGAGCGCGTCGTCGTGACGCAGCTGGTGCGCTCCCCGGGCGCCTACGTGATGGAGCCCAAGGACCGCGAGAAGCAGGTCTTCATCGCGAACCTGATGCCGGCCCGCGGCTCGTGGCTCGAGCTCGAGATCGACAAGAAGGGGCGCGTCTACGTCCGGATCGACCGCAAGCGCAAGCTCCCGGTCACGGTCCTGCTGCGCGCGATGGGCTACGCATCGGACGAGGAGATCCTGAACCTGTTCGACAACTCGCTGTACATCCGCAACACGGTCGATGCGGATACCGAGGTCACGCGATCCGAGGAAGGCGCGCTGATCGAGCTGTTCAAGAAGCAGCGCCCCGGCGAGCCGCCGTCGATCGACGCCGCGCGCTCGCTGCTCAACCAGCTGTTCTTCGACCCCAAGCGCTACGACCTGACGCGCGTCGGCCGTTACAAGCTCAACTCGCGCCTCGGGCTCGACATCGATCTCGACACCCGCGTGCTGACGCACGACGACATCATCGCCCTGGTAAAGGAGCTCGTCTCGCTGCCGCGGCTGCTCGGGATGCCCGAGGAGCTCGACGACGTCAAGTCCGATTACGCGGCCGAGGCCGCGTCGATGCCGCGCGAGCCGATCCAGGATCACCTCGACGAGTACGAGCATTTCGGCAACCGCCGGCTGCGGACCGTCGGCGAGCTGATCCAGGAGGCGTTCCGGATCGGCCTGTACCGGATGGAGCGCGTCGTCCGCGAGCGGCTCACGACCGAGGATGCGGACACGATCACGCCGCAGACGATCGTCAACATCCGCCCGGTGGTCGCAGCGCTGAAGGAGTTCTTCGGCTCCTCGCAGCTCAGCCAGTTCATGGACCAGACCAACTCGCTGGCCGGTCTGACCCACCGCCGGCGCCTGAGCGCGCTGGGTGCCGGTGGCCTGACGCGCGAGCGGGCGCCGATCGAGGTCCGCGACGTGCACCCGACCCACTACGGCCGCATGTGCCCGATCGAGACTCCGGAAGGGCCGAACATCGGCCTGATCGGGTCGCTCTCCTCCTACGCGGAGATCTCCGAGCACGGTTTCGTCACCACTCCCTATCGGGTCGTCAGGGACGGGAAGGTGACGGACGAGATCGTCCGGATCGACGCCACCCAGGAGGAGGAGCAGATCATCGCCCAGGCCAACACGCCGGTCGATGACAACGGCCGGCTGATCGGCGAAGAGATCATCTGCCGCACCCAGGCGGGCCAGTACGTGACGGTCTCCGCCGACGAGGTCGATCTGATCGACGTCTCGCCCGAGCAGATCTGGTCGGTGGCGACGGCGATGATTCCGTTCCTCGAGCACGACGATGCCAACCGCGCCCTGATGGGCTCCAACATGCAGCGCCAGGCGGTGCCGCTGCTGGTCACCGACGCTCCGCTGGTCGGGACCGGCATGGAGCGCCGTGCGGCGATCGACACCGGCGACGTGAGCATCGCTCGCGCCCCCGGCACGATCTCCTACGTCGATGCCGAGCAGATTGTCGTCGACGGCAACGACGGCGCGCAGGAGGAGTACGACCTGCAGAAGTTCATGCGGTCCAACCAGGGCACGCTGATCCACCAGAAGCCGATCGTCGACGTCGGACAGCCTGTCACTGAGGGCGACGTGCTCGCCGACGGGTCGGCGACCGACATGGGCGAGATGGCGCTCGGCAAGAACCTGCTGGTCGCCTTCATGTCCTGGGAGGGCTACAACTTCGAGGACGCGATCATCCTCTCGAAGCGCCTCGTGTCCGACGACGAGCTGACGTCGATCCACATCGAGGAGTACGAGGTCGATGCGCGGACCACGAAGCTCGGCGACGAGGAGATCACCCGCGACATCCCGAACCGTTCGGAGGAGTCGCTGCGCAACCTCGACGACAGGGGGATCGTCCGGATCGGCGCCGAGGTCGCGTCCGGTGACCTGCTCGTCGGCAAGGTCACGCCGAAGGGCGAGACCGAGCTGACGGCCGAGGAGAAGCTGATCCGCGCGATCTTCAAGGAGAAGGCGCGCGAGGTCCGCGACACCTCGCTCAAGGTCCCCCACGGCGAGGGTGGCGTCGTCATCGACGTCCTCACCTTCAGCCGCGACGACGGCGACGACCTGCCGCCCGGGGTCAACGACCTGGTGCGCGTGTTCGTGGCCAAGAAGCGCAAGATCGCCGAGGGCGACAAGCTGGCCGGTCGGCACGGCAACAAGGGCGTCATCTCCAAGATCGTCGACGACCAGGACATGCCGTTCCTGGAGGACGGCACCCCGGTCGACGTGATCCTCAATCCGCTCGGCGTTCCGAGCCGGATGAACCTGGGACAGATCCTGGAGACCCACCTCGGGTGGGTTGCCGCCAACGGCTGGTACGAGGACGGTTCCGAGGCCCGCAAGCACGCCACCAACGGCGGCTCGCGTCCCGACGGGCGCGCCGGCAAGGTGTACGTGGCCACGCCGGTCTTCGACGGGGCGACGGTCGCCGACGTCGACG
>DATNKY010000308.1:0-10519 GCA_035603155.1 Solirubrobacteraceae bacterium | reverse complement strand
GCGGTCGCTGTCGGGGCGATCTGCGCGACCGCGCCGCCGTAGGCGTCGCATAGGAGCGCGCCGGCGCCCGGATGCTCGGCCGCGGCGATCATCGCTGAGCGCCCGGCAGCCGCGAGCGGCTTGGCAACGTAGTCGGACTTGGCGTTGAAAGATTCGCGCGGCATCGCGCCGCCCGGCGCGACCCCGACGGTGTGACACGCGGCGACGGTCTTTCCCTCGCATCCGGCGAGCAGCAGTTGGAGTTGGAGGTAGGGCTTTTCGACGTTGGTGGCGAGACTCGCGCCGGGTACCGCAAGCAGCGGTCCGACGAGTCCCGCCAGCGTCCCCGAGGATCCGGCGAACTGGCCGTTTGCTTCGATCGATGGCCCGCTCGAGTTGAGATGCAGGATCGACGTCAGCTTGTCGTTCGTGTGTGGAGCCCACTGCTGCCAGGCGGCGATCGCCTCGTCGGCCGATGACCATGGCCATCTGACCTCGAAGTATGTCGCGGTCGCGGGCATCGGGTGCACCGTGAAGGTGAATTCGGTCACGACGCCGAAGTTGCCGCCACCGCCGCCCTTCAGGCCCCACAGCAGTTCTGGGTCAGACTGCCCGGTGACGGTACGAAGCTGGCCGTCGGCGGTGACGATCTTGACCGCGCGGAGGCTGTCGATCGTCAGGCCGAGGTGGCGTGCCGCAAGTCCGAAGCCTCCGCCGAGCGTCGAGCCGGCGATTCCGACCGATGGACACGAGCCTCCCGGCACGGTCACCCCGTGCCTGGCCAGCGCGGAGTAGATGTCGATCAGTTGTGCGCCCGCCCCGATCGTCGCGGTGCCCGCCGCCCGGTCGAACCTGATCGAGTCGAGCGTGCGCAGGTCGAGCACCACGCCGTCCGACGTCGTCGAGTACCCCGCGTAGCTGTGTCCTCCCGAGCGAGCGCGGACGTGAACGCCGTGGGCGACCGTGAAGCGGATCGCGTCGCGCACATCGACTCCATCGACCGGCCGGGCGACCGCGCTCGGCAGGACGTGATCGAATCGCTCATTGAAGACGTGCGCCGCCGCATCGAAGCCGGGCTTGCCGCGCTCGAACACGTGACCTCGGATCGCGCCTGCCAGTCCCTGTGCCACGAACGCGAACCCTACTGGTCAGCATCCAGATCGAGTGGTACGGTGATTACCTAACGCAAACGTCGATCGGGGACATCATGAGCGGAGGGGTTTCCTTGGCTCAGCCGAGGCGGCGGGTCTGGCACTCGATCCCGGAGCTCGTCGGGCGAGGCGACGAGCTCGCGGTGCTGGATGGTGAGCTCAGCAGAGCGGCAGCGGGAGAGTTCCGCCTGGTCCTGCTGCTGGGAGAGGCCGGGGTCGGCAAGAGCCGGCTCGGGCGAGAGTTGCTCGCGCGCCATCCCGAGGTCACAGGCCTGATCGCCCAGGCGTCCCCGCTGGCGGCGAGCGCGGCGTTCGGGCTATGGACCGAAGCCGTGGACCCGCTGCTCCAGTCGTTGCCGGACGCGGAGGTCGTCGAGCTGTGCGGTGGGCTGCTCGATGACCTCGCGAGCCTCTTTCACAGCGTCGCGCTCGTCCGAGGCTCGGTGCCCGAGCGAGATCCCCCCCTTCCCCGGTTATTGCAAGGCCTCGCCGGCCTGCTCGGCTCGCTATCCCGGCGCACCCCGCTCGTCGTGCTGCTCGACGATGTCCACTTCTCCGACGCCTCTTCGTGGGAGGCCGTGCGCTACCTTGCCCGCCACCTCGACGAGGCCCCGCTGCTCGTACTCGCGACGAGCCGCCCCGCCGCACTCGCGGACGATGACAACGCGGCGCCGATCCTGTTCGAACTCGATCAGGACGCGCGGCTGGCTCGCCTGCAGGTCGCGCCGCTGGCGCGCGGCGGAATGGTGGAGCTGACCGAAGCGGTGATCGACCGTCCGCCACCGCCCGCGCTCGTGGATTGGATCTCTGAACGTTCGCAGGGCAATCCCCTGTTCGCGATCGGTTTGCTGCGCGCGCTGATCGAGGAACGAGGCGATCTCTCGAATCCACACCTGGAGCGGCTACCCGAGGGCCTGACCGAGCGTGTGACCTCGGAGCTGCGCCGGCTGGACCGGGGGCCGCAAGAGATGGTGGAGCTACTGGCGGTCGTGGAAAGGCCGGTCACCTTGAGCGACTTGACGGTGCTGACCGCCGCCCCCTTGGAGGAGATAGGCGCGATCCTCGCCGAGCTGGTGAAGGCGCGAATCGTGGTCGAGGACGAACGCGGGGGCGAGCTCAGCTACGAGCTCCAGCACCCACTCGTTCGCGATGTCATCTACCAGGCGACCGTCGGCGCCAGACGGCGCGTCCTGCACAGGCAGGCGGCACGCTCGCTGCTGAGAACCGGTCACTTGGCCGAGGCGGCGCTGCACTTCGCCCGGTCAGCCGAGCGAGGCGATTCCGAAGCTGTCGAGGTGCTGCTCGATGCGATGCGCCAGGCCGAGCGCCGCGAGGCCTTCCGCGAGGCGCTCGAGCTCCAGGCAGAGCTTGTCGACCTGTTGCCCGCCGATGACCAACGCTGGTTGGAGGTGCTCGAGGCGATGTACGCGCGCGCGGAATGGCTGATCGACCATCGCGCCGAGTCCGATGCCCCGGTCGCGGTCAGCGCACTGAGTGCAATCGACCGCCTGCTCGAGGGCTCTTCGGACCACGGCCGGCGCGCGATCGTCAAGTTTCGGCTGGCGCACTTCCTCGCCTGGGGGACCGGGGATCTCGAGCCGGCCTACGAGGCCTGCGAGCACGCCCAGGAACTGTTCGCGCGCGCGGGCGATCGGCGCCAAGCGCTGCTCGCAGCCCGCGAGCTGGGGTGGATCAAGGGCCTGCGCGGAGACCTTGCCGCGATGGCTGCCGACGCGAGGGCGGTCGTGCAAGCGGCTGACGCCCTCGACGATCGGTTCGTCGCGATGCAGGGCTTGGCCGCGATCAGCTACAGCACCACCTTCCGTGGGGCGTTTGCCGAATCGGAGGCGGCGCTGCGGCGAGCCGAAACGATCGCACGCGCGGACGAGAAGTCCTATCGCCTCACCGTCGTGCTCGGGGACCTGGCGATCAACCTCGCGCTCCAGGGGCGCATGGCCGAGACGGCCCCATTGTTCGCGGAGGCAAAGGCCGCCGGCCGCGCATACCGGGACAGCGTCTTGGTGGAGCTCGAGACGCTCGACCGCCTGCTCGCCGGCGACTACGCCGCGGCGCGAGCGATGGCGCGCGAGGCGGCCGCTTGGCTGCCCCGGGTGACCGCACGCCGGCGAGCACCCGGCCCGGCGTTCGGCGCGCTCGCGGCGGTTGAGTGTGGTGACGTGCTCGAGGCCGAGCGCCTGGTCGCGCGCGCCCGTTCGGCGCTCGGCGAGCGGGAATGGTCGTTTTACCTGCAAGTCGTGCGTTGGGCCGAAGGCCTTGTTGCCTGGAGCGCCTGCTCTGCAGCGGAGGGCGTGGCGGTGCTGCGCCCGGCGATCGCCCGCCTGTTGGAGATGGACGTCCGACCCACCGCCGCGATGGCGCTGATCGACCTCGCCGAGGCGGCCGTGGACGCAGGCGACGTCGCGGTCGCCATGTCGGCCGCTGACGACCTGCGCGCGGTGGCCGATTTCGTCGACCTTCCTCTTTACCGGGGCTTGGCCGCAACCGGATCGGCGTGGGCAAGCCTGGCCAAGGGCGAGTCCAGACCAGCAGTTGAGCCCGCGCGGTGCGCGGTCAACCTGTTGTCGACCACGGGCTGTGGCGCTTACACCGCGCGCGCCTACCACCTGCTCGGCCGATCGCTGGCGCCGGAGGCGCGGCCCGCAGCCGTCACCGCGCTCGAGCGAGCGGCGGCGATGTTCGAGCAGTACGGAGCGACGTGGCGACGGGACCGCTCAGTCGAAGCGTTACGGCGCCTTGGCCATGCCGGGCGCCGCGCTGCGGCGGCCGCGCTCGGGCCCGCATCGTTGACCCGGCGCGAGCACGAGGTCGCGCGGCTCGCCGCGACCGGGATGAGTGCAAGGGAGATCGGCGAGTCGCTGTTCGTCGGCAAACGGACCGTCGAGAGCCACCTGGCGAGCGTGTATGCGAAGCTCGGCGTCGACTCCAAGTTGCAGCTCGTCCGCCGCGCCGCGGAGCTCGGTCTCTCGTGAGCGCAATCCGTATCGAGATCCGTACGTCTACCGAAGACGGAGGCCAATCACTCGCCTACGCTCGACGCCGCAAGGCGCTACCGCGCGCAGCGACATAAGGGGCAGAGCAGATGCGGGACTACGAATCGCTTCGCCAACGGCACTTGGCATACGCGATGGCGCTCGCGCCACGGTTCACCGAGCGGCTGGACTGGCCGGCGGATCGGCTCGCCGTGTACCGCGCGCAGCGACTGCGCGAGCTTGCGCGACACGCCATCGACCGGTCTCCGTGGCATCGCGAGCGGCTGGCCGGCCTGGATACGGACCGACTCGACGAAGCAAGCCTGCGTGAGTTGCCGCCGATGACCAAGGCCGACCTGATGGAGAACTTCGATCGGATCGTCACGGACGGGCGTCTGGAGCTTGGGATCGTCGAGGACCACCTGCGTACTTTGTCGACGGGCAGCTACCTCCTCGACGAGTACACAGCGGTCACGTCGGGGGGGTCGACCGGCGAGCGGGGCGTATTCGTCTACGACTGGGACGGGTGGACCACGTTCTGGCTGAGTGTGTTCCGCTACCTCCAGCGGTCCAAGCAGAAGGATCCGGAGCTTGCGCACCGGCCGGTCGTCCAGGCGTGGGTGGCCGCCGCGCACTTCTCCCACGCCACAGCAGCGCTCAGCCGGACCTTCACGAGCCCCGATCTGGTCAACGTTCGCTTTCCGGTGACGCTCCCGACGGCGAGGATGGTGGCGGGGCTGAACGACGCCCAGCCCGACTGGCTGGTGGCGTATCCGTCGGCCCTGCATGTGCTCAGCGTCGAAGCCCGAGCCGGGACGCTGGGGATCGCTCCACGACGGGTGATCACCACCGCCGAGCCGCTGCTGCCGGAGATCCGCGCGACGGCCGAGCAGGCGTGGGGCGTGTCCGTCGGGAACGTGTGGGCCACGTCTGAAGGCGGCATCGTCGCCAGTCCGTGCGACGACTCGCGATCGCACCTCAGCGACGATCTCCTGATCGTCGAGGGGGTCGACGAGGACGGCCGGCCGGTCGCGCCCGGAGAGCGATCCGCGAAGGTCTACCTGACGAACCTGTTCAACCGTGCGCTACCCCTGATCCGCTACGAGATCACCGACGAGGTGACGGTCCTGACCGAGCCATGCCCGTGCGGGTCAGCCCACCGATCCGTGGCGGACATCCAGGGCAGGCTCGACGACGTGTTCTTCTACGACGACCGCCGCGTTCACCCGCACGTGTTTCGCTCCGCGCTCGCTCGTCACGCGGGGGTGGTCGAATACCAGGTTCGCCAGACCCGGCGGGGCGCATCGGTCGCGGTCCGGTGCGCGGCGCCGGTGGACCTACAGCGGCTCGGCGCGGAGATCGCGGACGCGCTGGTCGGGCTCGGTCTGAGTCGCCCGGCCGTTGCCGTCACGGCAGTCGACCGGTTGGAGCGCGATCCGGGGGCAGCGAAGCTCAGACGGTTCGTCGCACTCGAAGGCCGGCGTGAGGATCGTCCTCAAGCCGGCAGCCGCGACGATCGTCGCCCGCTGGCCGCCGCCCACTAACCGGACGAGCAACACCGACCGGAGCTGGCGACGTGTCGTTGCTTACCAACTCATTGCAAGGCGCACGCATCCGCAACGCAGCGCGGATCGCGCGCGGCGGCGCGACCTCCGGCCGGGCTACGCCGATCGGCACCTCGGCCTCGGCGTCGGACCGTCTGATCAAGCGGATCCGCACCTCGGTGATCGGCGACGACGCGCTGCTGGAGGGACCGTTCGGGCCGCGCCACATGGTGTATGCGGACGCGACCGCGTCCGGGCGCGCGCTCGCATTCGTCGAGGACTTCATTCGCGATCAGGTGCTGCCGGTCTACGGGAACACGCATTCGGAGGCGTCGGCGACCGGGCTGCGCACGACCAGCTTGCGCGAGCATGCCCGGGCCGTCATCCGCGGGGCGGTGAACGGCGGCGACGACGATCTCGTCATCTTCTGCGGCTCGGGAGCGACGGGCGCAATCGACAAGCTGCTGCGCGTACTCGAGCTGCGGGCAAGCGAGCGTCCGGTGGTGTTCATCGGTCCGTACGAGCATCACTCCAACGAGTTGCCGTGGCGCGAGTCGGTCGCCGAGCTCGTGACGATCCGCGAGGACGGCGAGGGGCGAGTCGATCTCGAGCACCTGGACCACGAGCTGCGGCGCCACGGCGATCGAGCGCTGAAGATCGGCAGCTTCTCGGCCGCTTCGAACGTGACGGGGATAGTGACCGACGTCGATCAGATCGCGATCGCGCTTCATCGCCACGGCGCGATGTCGTGCTGGGACTACGCGACCGGGGGGCCGTATCTGCAGATCGACATGAACGCGGCGCCGCCGATCCCGGATGGGCGGCTTGCGTACAAGGACGCAATATTCCTGTCCCCTCACAAGTTCATCGGTGGCCCCGGAACGCCCGGGCTGCTCGTGGTCAAGCGCGGGCTGGTTCGCAGCCGCGTCCCGTCGCCGCCCGGCGGCGGAACGGTCCTGTTCGTGACTCCGTCCCGGCATTCGTATCACCCGGACCCGGAGATCAGGGAGGAGGGCGGGACCCCGGGGATCGTGGAGTCAATCCGTGCCGGGCTCGTATTCGCGCTCAAGGAGGCGGTCGGCAGCGAGGAGATCTGCCGGCGCGAGCACGGCTTCGCCCAGCGCGCCCTGGAGACGTGGAGCACCAACCCGCAGATCGAGATCCTCGGAAACACCGAGCTCGAGCGCCTGGCGATCGTGTCGCTCGGAGTGCGCCACGGCGACCGCCTGCTGCACGCGAACTTCGTCGTCGCGGTCCTGAGCGACCTGTTCGGCATCCAGGCGCGCAGCGGGTGCTTCTGCGCCGGTCCTTACCTACACCGCACGTACGCGATCGACGCGCTGTGGTCCAGTCGCATGGAGACGGAGGTGGCCAAGGGCCAGATGGGAGCGAAGCTTGCGTTCACGCGGCTCACCTTCAACTACTTCATCAGCGAAGCGGTGTTCACCTATATCGTCGACGCTGTCCACCTGCTCGCGCGCGAGGGATGGAAGCTGCTGCCCCTGTATCGCTTCGATCCCGCCACCGGTGTTTGGCGACACCGCGATGCTGCCCCGGACCCGCCGACGAGCCTGCGCGACTACCTGCACCGAGAACCCGAACGATTCGCGACCGCGCCCGAGAGCGCACTGGCCGATCAGCTCATCACCGCCCGCCGGCTGATCGACGCGACCCACGAGCGTCCGCCGAGCGACCCGATCGACGATCCGCTCGTCAGTGACGAGTTCGAGCGGATCCGCTGGTTCGTGCTGCCCGGCGAGGGTCGCGCCCACTCCTCGCACCCAATTCCCAACGCGGACAGGAAGCGCGGCGACCCGCCCGCGGTGCCAGACCGCGCAACATCGATCGGCCACGAGCTAGGGAGACGATATGGAAGTCAGCCTCGTCCACGAGGCCTCTGACCCCCGTGACGTCGCCAGCACATGGCGCGCCGCAATGGTCGACGAGAACGAGGCGCGCGCCGCTGCCGGCCTGACCCTGGTCATGGGCGCGGTCGCGTTCAGTTACGCCTATTTTGCCAAGCAGTACCTGCCGCTCCAGATCACCGCGAGCCTGTTCCTCGTCGAGTTCACGGTCCGGGTTACCGCGGGACTTCGTTACAGCCCGTTCGGCATCGTGGCGCGCGCGATTACGTTGCACCGGTCCCCTGAGTGGGTCAGCGCGAAGCCCAAGCGCTTCGCCTGGACGCTCGGTCTGGCGATGGCGTTCGCGATGACGGTGATCACCAACGTCGGCATTCGTGGCGCGCTGCCGCGAACGATGTGCCTGATCTGCCTGTCGCTGATGTGGATGGAGTCAGTGCTCGGGCTCTGCCTGGGCTGCAAGATCCACAACGCCCTGGTCCGATGGGGATGGATGAAGAAGTACGCGATCGAACTATGTGCCGATCGCAGCTGCGAATCGTGGGTTCGCGCTCGCCGGTGATCTGCGCGGGTCAGTCCGGGCGGGCCCACGGCCGTGCACCGGCCCAGGCGTGCCATGAGTCGACCTCGATCCAGGCGCTCACGCGCGAGCGCCCGCGGGTCCCGAACGGACTGGCGGTGTAGTGGCGCGCGAGGCGATCGATGTCGTCGAGCTCCGGGTCGGGCTCGATCGAGACGGCTCGCCCCTCGAGCGTGACGTGGCGATACCACCCGTCGGCGTCGGCGCCCAGGACGGTGATTGAGACTCGTGGATCGCGGCGCAGGTGTGCGAGCCGCCGGCGGGCTCCGTCCATGTTCACAAGCACCCGGCCGGTATCCCACAGGTACCACGTGGCGACCGTGTGGGGACTGCCGTCGTCGCGGAGCGTCGCGATCACGGCCGGATTGGCCTCCTGGAGGAACGCTTGGATCTCTGGGGGGACCGGCGGTGACGCCATCGACGCGCTTATATCACCGGCGGTGACCGCGTCGCGCGCCGAAAGGTCGCGATCAGCGGGGGCCGTGGTCCACCGAGCAAGAAAAATTTCTCTGCCGTTGAGGTTTCAAAGTACGGTGGCCGGGAAGTAGACGCCCGATGGAGTTGATCTCAATAGACCGCTCGAGCAGTTCGCCTCGCTCGCCGTCCTATGTGCGCGAGTCGTGGCCGGCGTGCCCTGAGATGGTGCCCGCCGCCCGGCGGTCGATCACGCACTTCGCTGCCGCTGCCGGAGCGAGCGATGAGCAGCTCGAAGCGATCCGGCTGACGACCTCCGAAGCATTGACGAACGTCGTGCTCCACGCCTACCCGGCCTGGCTGGGCCATGTCCACCTGACCGTCAGGCTCGCCGGCGGGGAGCTGTGGGTGCTGATCGCCGACAACGGCTGTGGCGTCCATGCCGGGCCGGACAGCAAGCGGCTCGGGCTCGGGCTGGCTCTGATCTCGCAGCTCACCGACGGCTTCTCGATCGTCGAGCGCTCGTCGGGCGGCACCGAGATGCGCCTGCGCTATGTGCTCGACCCCGATCGACTGCCGACCGGCGTCTGACGTCTAGCTCCTCGGGTCGGTTGCCTCGGCCACCCGGCCGGCGTGTTCGCGCTTCTCGACCACGAGATAGTCGTCGCGGCGATCGATCACCGTCTCGGCCTCGGGGACCTGGTGGTCGGGCGCTACGAAGAACCGGCGCGGATGGTCGCGGATCCGCTCGTACTCCTTGGCGGTGAGCTCGATCAGCCGGCTGCATCCGAGCTGGCCGCACTCGCACCGGAAGGCGATCGGTGCGCTCTCCTCCCCGGGCCAATGGCCGGCGCGGAGCGCCTCGTTGACGTCACGGAAGATCGCCTCGTTACGCGCGGTCCGCAACTGGATATCGCCGCCTTCGACCATCGCCAAATCTTGCCACGCCGCGGCGGCGGGCGGCCTGCATTCTCACCGTCCCGCCCGACGCGGCCGGCGGTGCGATGAACGTCCCCTGGTTACAGTTCGCCTGTGTCCAAGCCAGCTTCGAGGACGGTGTTGCGATGAACGGTGAACAGGGACCGGTCAGGCCGATCGCGCGGGCCAGCGATCCGATCGATCCGGGCGTCAGGGTGGGACACGTCCATCTGCGGACGGCCGACATCGACAGGGTTCGCGGCTTCTACGTCGACATCCTCGGCTTCGACGTGGTGGCCGAGGCGCGCGACGTCCCCGGATGGGGAACGACCGGCGACATGCTGTTCATCTCGGCCGGCGGCTATCACCACCACCTGGGATTCAACACGTGGAAGTCCGCCGGCGGGTCGCCGCAGCCTGATGGCGTCGCGGGTCTGCACCACGTCGCACTCGCGTATCCGACGCGCCGCGCGCTCGCCGATGCCTACCGGCGCCTGAAGGACGTCGAGTGGCCGATCCGACAGGCGACCGATCACGGCACGCACGAGGCGATCTACGTCTCGGATCCCGACGGCAATGACGTAGAACTGATGTGGGACCGCCCGCCGGAAGCGTGGCCTCGCGATCGTGATGGCCACCTGACCGCCTTCGGCGACGATCTCGACCTCGACGGGTTGCTGTCCGAGGCCGACGGTGCGGCGGTCGACAAGGCCCCCTAGAAGGCGTCAATCGTCGGGAACGAGGCGCGAGCGTCGAGGCATGCCGTGAGGTACAGCGCGACGCCGACGTCGCCGGTCCACAGCGTGTAGCGCCCGCGTCCGAACGTCTCCCGCGCCTCGCTCACCTGCTCGCTCGCGTGCATCGCGAACCGCCTAGCTCGCTCGAGGTACAGCGGATCTCCCGTCAGCTGATGCAGCCGCAGCAGCGCGAAACCGTTGCCCGCCGTGCCGTGGCACAGGCCCGGGCCCTTGCGCAACGGTCCCGCGCACCAGGTGAGCTCACCGCCGGCGAGCGCGAGATCGATCGGGATCAGGTCACCGACCGTGCTGATGACCCCTGGCGCCCCGTGGCACCACTGCAC